>JAYWDR010000549.1:0-8560 GCA_043779735.1 Cyclobacteriaceae bacterium
TCATTTACCATGGCCGGAAAGACTCCCCTGCAAGTGTGCGAGCAAATTGCCACCAAGAATATTTGTGCCTGGGATGGACATTTTTACGCAATAAGAGCCATCGAGGCACTGGGCCTCTTGGAAAAAGGCGGCGTTACGCGTCTTGGAATATCATTGTACAATACAGACGAAGAGATTGATTTTGTGCTGGAGGAAATAAAAAGAGTTTCAACTAATTGATAACGAACCTTAGCTGAAACCAGGTTCTTAGTAATTCACTAACTTAGTTATTCACAAACAACAAATTCCATGAACAAGCGCACCTTTCTAAAAAACATGACCATGCTCAGCGTAGCGGGCATACCTTCTTTTGAAGCCATGGCGAAGATGGTCAGTACTGTAAACAACATACCTGCCGGTGAAATAGCCAAGGACGAAGATTTCTGGGCCGGCATCCGCGCTGGATATAAGTTGAAGCCTGACTACATCAACCTGGAAAACGGCTACTACTGCTTCCCGGCACAGGAGGTCCTCGAAAGTTTCATTCAGCATGTACGGAATGTAAACTACCAGGGATCGTACTACATGCGCACGGTTCAGTGGGACAACAAAAAAGCGGTTGCTGCAAAGCTGGCTAAACTGGCGGGCTGCACGCCTGAAGAATTAATCATAACGCGGAACACCACCGAGTCGCTCGATATGATCATCGGCGGCATGAACTGGAAGTCAGGAGATGAGGCCGTGATGGCCGAACAGGATTATGGCGCCATGCTCGACCATTTCAAAATGGTGGCCAAGCGTTTTGGTGTGGTCAACAAAATAGTTTCCGTTCCCAATCATCCGAAGTCGGACGAAGAAATCGTTAACATTTATGCCAGCGCCATTACTGATAAGACGCGGCTTCTTATGGTGTGTCACATGGTCAATATCACGGGACAGATTTTACCAATCCGCAAGATCTGCGATATGGCTCACAGCAAAGGTGTTTTGGTGATGGTAGATGGAGCACATGCTTTTGCACAGATACAATATTCAATTACAGATTTAGGCTGTGACTTTTATGGTACCAGCCTTCACAAATGGCTTAGTGTTCCGCTCGGTGCAGGCTTTTTGTATGTACAAAAGGACAATATCGCCAAAGTGTGGCCCTTGCTGGGCGACGGAAACCCCAAGCAAGATGATATCTACAGGCTAAATCATATTGGCACGCATCCGGTACATACCGATTTGGCCATCGGCAATGCCATTGATTATTATTTGATGCTTGGACCTGAACGGAAGGAAGCGCGACTACGCTATCTGCAAACCTACTGGACAGGAAAAGTTCGCAGTATGCCGCATGTGGTGTTGAATACGCCCGCTAACCCTGTGCTTTCCTGCGGGATTGCCAATGTTGGAATAAAAAACATGAAACCCTCTGACCTCGCCGAAACCTTAATGAAGAAGTACAAAATCTACACGGTGGCCATTGATGACGCCAATGTTCACGGCTGCAGAATCACTCCGAATGTGTACACAACACCCCAGGAATTGGATGTGTTTGTCAAGGCGTTGGGTGAGATGGGATAACCATCGTAATCCAGCACATACTGGAATACGAACCTAAATAGCGATGGCCAAGAAGTGGTCCTTGCTATCCTTTCAAAACTGTCTTACAAACCGTACATCAACAACGACCGATGTAGATCGACGATCTGCTAAATTAGTTACCTAAACTAAGCGGTAGATGTCGATCCTCATTGTACAAATGAATGCCTATTTCGCCCTTTCAGGGCTGAAAATTCCAAGACCATTTTACGTCGAAGAGCTTTGCTCCGAAGGGTAAAGCCCTTCGGAGCAATATACTCTCCCTTCCAGGGCTTAAATGACAAAGCCCCGCATGGACGTTCAAATCCAATTCTTATGAGTCAATCCCTAGTTAAGAACTACATCCACATTATTTTCAGTACAAAACATCGTGAGCCGACGATCGTGGAGCCCATTAATCTCGAACTATACAGTTACCTCGGTGGTGAAAACCAAGAGTCCAGACTTGAAACATTTCGTTTATTTTATCGTCACCCCTTCGGGGCTTATCCGATGAGCCCATACATAGAATTCTGGCAGTAAGTTATATTTTACCTCGGCCATCGATTCTGCCAGGATGTGAGTACAATATTATTATTTCTTACCGTTTCAACGACATTAAATACGGCATCCTGGAAACAGAGTGTGTAGAGCCTACTTCGTAATATGAATCTCATCTATTACTACCCCCTGTGCATTGATTTGCCGCAGGGCCATCTGTTTCCCATTTGTCTCAATCACAGTAAACGAGTGAATATCCGAAACGAGCTTCGTTGTAAACGGCACCCAGTTCTCGGGTGGATCATGTTTCCATGAATCGGGATTGTTACTAATCGCCGCATCATACAGCCCAGCACCTCCTGCTCCTGTCACTATGTAAATGATCCCCTTGGGCGTGGTGTTGCTGACACCGTCAAATTGCTGGTCCAGCGTAAATACCCCGTCCACCCTCCCCTCGGCCGAGATGAAATAGCCATCACCCAATTCATTTTTCTTTGGCTTAAATTTCAATGGTACTGTCCGCTGGTAGTTGTGCACATGTCCGTTAAGCACAAGATCAACTCCAAGCTTTTCCATTAAAGGTGCCAACAGGCGCATCTGCTGGTAGTTGTAATGGGCCTTGCTTGAATTAAATCCGGGCTGATGAAAAGACACAATATTCCAATCCGCCTTGCTGCCAGACAGATCGTTGCTAAGCCACTCGACAAGGTAGGGGTCCAGCGGGTTGACATACGGATTTGCATCCAGACAAACGATGTGAACGTTTCCGTCGTCGAATGAATAGTTGGCCCCTCGCGGATAACGACCGCCTGTAGCCTTTTCAAATGCCCTGACCACTTGCGCCTGTCCCGAAGCTATGACAGTCGATTCAGTAACCGGTGCATTCATGGGGATATCATTGTAATAGAAGTATGCAAGCCCGTCAGGGAATTTATCAAGGTCGTACGCCTGAACATCGTGGTTACCGACGAGCATGTAAAATGGTATAGACTTCATGAGCGGTGCTCCTTTCTCCGGGGAAGCTTCGGGCGACAGGTAAACCGGGAAGAACCTTAATTGGTATTCACGTGCAAGGCCGCTATTGTAGACATTGTCGCCGGTGACCAGCACAAACTGAGGCTTTTGCAGCGAAACCTGGTAGGCTATGGCTTTCTGCTGCGGTGATGCGGTTCCGCAGTCGCCGAAAGCTACGAAGCGAGTCATCGGTTTTTTTGTGCGCGTGTTAAAAGTCGCTGACGAAACAATTTTTTCACCGATTTTAACACGGTATGTGTACTCGGCATCAAACTGAAGACCGGTGAGTGTGGCACGATAGAGAATCGTCGTCTTACCGGCAAGTTTCAGCTGAACTGAGGAGACCTTTGCCGTTGAAATCTTATCGGCATTCTCCAACGAACTGCCCTGAACAAATTCAACAAGGAAGGTCGCAGTAATACTGTCCGTATGCCAGATCAAAACCTTCTGTTCCCTGGAAAGCGTTGGATTGTTTCCCGGCTGGAGGTAGGGCTCAACCAGCATTTGCTGGGTCTTCGCTGAGAATCCGGCGGTACACAATATAATAATGAGTAGTCTGCGCATAAGAACCAATTCAGATAACTTGTAAGAGGCAAAAGTGAGCTTTCAAGTCATTGGTAAAGGTAACAAACAAAAATGTTGCCGAGCAGTACCTGGGCCCGGTGAAGAAGTAGGGTGCCATATTGGGCCTTAGGTCATTATTGCTTTGAAATGGCGGAGTGCCCGCCCCGCAAAACATACTTCTGAATTTTCCCCGTTGCAGTCTTGGGAAGGTCTTTTACCAGGGACACCCACTGCGGTTTTTTGAATGAAGCCAGGTGTTGCCCGACAAACGCCCTAAGCTCATCTCCCGTTGCAGCAGCCCCGGCGCGAAGTACCACAAACGCATGCGGTGATTCCCCCCACTTCTCGTGAGGCATGCCTACTACGGCCACTTCCTGCACGGAGGGATGCCGTAACAATACACTTTCAATTTCTACCGATGAAATGTTTTCCCCTCCGCTGATGATGACATCCTTGCTCCGGTCCTTAATTTCCACATAACCATCCGGATGCGTTACGGCAACATCTCCGGTATAAAACCAACCGTTTCGGATGGCCCTGGCAGTGGCCTCCGGGTCATTGTAATATCCCTTCATGATCACATTGCCCCTGGTAATAATCTCTCCCATGGTCTTGCCGTCCCAGGGTACTTCTTTGTCATTCACATCCACAACCTTCAATTCCCCGGACGTAATCAGCTCAACGCCTTGCCTCGCTTTGATTACCGCACGTTCCTGATTTGATACTTGAGCATGCTCCGGCCTCGATTCGCAAATGGTTATGAACGGTGAGGTCTCTGTGAGCCCATAGGCTTGCAACAGTACCCAACCCAATTCCTGTTCAATCCGCTCAATGGTTGCTGCCGCGGGTGGCGACCCTGCCGTGATCAGGCGTATGCCTCTTCTGGCATTCTCCCTCAGTTTGCTGTCCGCGTTGCAAATGCTGATGAGGACTGTCGGCGCCGCGCAAAACAAGCTGACCTCTTCTTTATGAATAGCGGCGAACACGTTTGTCGGATCTACCTTGCGCAAGCAAATATGGGTGCCCCCACAGGCCGTGATCGTCCAGACAAAAGTCCATCCGTTGGCATGAAACATGGGTAGCGTCCAGAGATATTTTTCATCAACCGATAAGTGACAATGGGCCAGCGTGCCGATGCTGTTGATATACGCATTGCGGTGTGTGATCATGACGCCTTTGGGACGGGCCGTCGTTCCACTGGTATAATTTATGGATAGCAAATCCAACTCATTGATCACGGGTCTTTCGAATTCCGCCGGGGACGCGGCAAGAATTTCCTCATAATCAAGCCACCCATCCTTGTGGCCTTCGAGGGCAATAAAGTATTCGATTTTTGGTAATTCCTCGCGGATGCTGTCTACCGCATCCAGGTAATCGCTGTGGACGCAGACTATTCGTGCCCCGCAGTGATTGAGGATATAGGCAAATTCTTCAGCAACAAGTCTGTAATTCACAGGCACCAGCACAGCGCCTGTCTGTGGTACGCTGTAAAACGATTCAAGTTGTGCATGCGTGTTGGGAGCAATGTAAGCAACGCGGTCACCCATCTTAATGCCAAACTTTTGCAATGCGCAAGACCATTGCCGGCAGCGCTTTAGAAACTGACGGTAGGTAAGCCTGAGGTCACCATCGACGACAGCAATTCGATCCGGGTACAGTTTCTCAGAGCGTCTTGCAAATTCCAGCGGCGTCATTGGAGTTTCCATAATTGATTGTGATTTCAGCAAATCTAGCACATCGACAACCAAAAGACTTCAGGGACCCCGATACCCAAGTAAGGAGACATCTTTCTGTTGATCACGTCTGGAGCACAATCCACCGGTCTCCGAATCTCCCATCAGGAAGATTCTTGAATGGTCGCAGTGCAATATGCCCATGACGGGCATACCCCCGGGCTCATCAGCATCCACGACTCCGTCAAAATTGTAGAGTCTACAGGTTCATTTTCCGACAGCCATCCGATTCGATCCATCCATGCCGCGGATCGGTCTGGTTTCTTACGGCATGGGATTGGTTCTCAAAAAAAAGTTATATTTGACCAAGCCCATGATTTCAGTGTTTGAATGAAATGCTTATCTCAACCTGCTGAAGAAAAAATGAAAGCCAGGTAGGCGGGTTTGCGTTTTACTCATTTAATACTGAAATTGGACTTGCTCCCAACTACCTGACTTTTGCCTATGGCTTCAATTATTCCTGCATTCGAGTACGATATATTCGTTAGCTATCGGCACAATGACAATAAATATGATGGATGGGTGACCGAGTTTGTGGAGAAGCTAAGCCAGGAATTAGACGCCACCCTGAAGGACAAACTTTCCATATTTTTTGATAAAAACCCACGCGAAGGCTTGCAGGATACGCACCATGTGGATCAGTCCATCAACACCAAAATAAAATCCCTAATATTTATTCCCATCATTTCACAGACGTACTGCGACACTTCCTCATTTGCCTGGAACCAGGAGTTTATGGTCTTTAAAACTGATTCTGAACATGACGGGATTGGAAGAACTACAAGATTGTCCAACGGAAATTTCGCATCCAGGATTCTCCCAATAAAAATTCACGACATTGATGTAGAAGACGTGAAACTCCTGGAGTTTGAGCTGGCGGGGGCTTTGCGCTCCATTGATTTTATTTATAGGGATTCAGGCGTAAACCGTTCTCTCCGCCCCGTAGACGATGAGCTGGCGGGAGGCACAACGAGAGTTTTATATCGCAACCAAATCAATAAGCTTGCCAATGCGATCAAGGAAATCATCCTCGGAATCAAAGCCATGGAGAAGGGAGAACCCGCCCAGAAAGTAGTACATGATCTTACCGCACGACGAATCGCGCCCAATACTTTCACTACCTCGTTACCCTCCTCCATCAAGGTGCAGGTGATTGATCATGAGAAACCAAGTATTTACCTGGCCTGGACTTCGGTTGATCTAAAAGAGCAGCGTGAAGAGATGGCCATCATTCTTCAGAAGGCAGGGTTTAGCGTCCTGCCTGGAATCGACTGCCCTGCTGATGATGAAGCATTTAAGAAGAAAGTAGAAGAAGAAATGGACCGCTGTAAATGCTCATTGCACATGTTGAGCGGTGAATTCGGAAGACGATTCGAAACAAATGATGAAATGTCATTTCCTGGATTCCAGTTTGAAGCTGCAAAGAAAAGACTCATGGGTTCCGAATCAGGCTTTAGCAGCTTTGTTTGGCTTACACCCGATGCATCGGAGAGCGTGAAACCGGCCCAACAGAATTTCATCAAGGACATCCGCAACAACATCACCCGCAACATGATGTTCTCCAACAGCCCCGGCCCCATGCAATTGGTGGATGATATCCGGGTGGTGATGATGAAACAGGATGCCATTGTTTACGATTCGAAAGACACAGACATTTTTTTCATCTTCAACCAACAAGATGAGGTGGACGCCAAAATTATCACAGACCGCATTAGCATTGAATACCCCATTGAGATCATGAACATCCTCCCAGACGGAGAAGATGCCTATCGTGAAATCTCAACGCAACAAATTCCTCGAAGTAAACTGGCCGTCGTCTATTTCAAATACGCAGCCGACTGGGCATTGCCATTCATCAAGCAAATCTGGAAACAGGTGGGTGGCGCCTCCTCACCTACACCGCTATTCCTGATCGGCGAGGATGATCCTAAGAGCAACATGGCACGGAATTTCAAGGCCCCAAGGGTAGTCTCCACTATTGTATCCAAGGAAAACATTGCATCGGAGGTGAAGAGGGTGTACACCACCGTCATTGAGCTGAAATAAAATCAATTTAAGAATGATGATTAACGATTTAATATCTAAGAAGTAAGCTGCGCAATGATGGTGTGAAATTACTTCTAAGATCAAAATTCGTCAATCGTAAATGAATTCTAGAATTCAAATGTCAGAAGAGCCTCAAATATGTCCCTATACCGGCCTGCGTTCCTTCACGGAAGAGGAGTCTTTGTACTTCAAGGGCAGGGATGAACATATTGTACAGGCCACCGAACAGCTACAACGGCAGAAGTTTCTGATGCTGACCGGGGCCTCGGGCGATGGCAAGTCATCGTTGGTCTATGCTGGCATTATCCCCAATGCAAGGGCAGGCTTTCTCAAATCAAGGTACACCCAATGGTGCCTGGCGGACTTCAGACCTGAACGCACTCCTTTGCAAAACTTGATTCGCGCGGTGGGCAAACAACTGGACATCTCCAACCCGGCAACTGTAGAAGCTGAATTGAGGCATGGGTTTTCTGCGTTGGTGGACCTGTATAAGAATTCCAGACGATATATTGATTCTGAGTCCAACCAATGGAAGAATGCGGACGAAGCAGAGCGCGCTTCCCTCAAGCGAGATGCCGCCAATTTGATCGTGCTGGTGGATCAGTTTGAGGAATTTTTCACCAACCCCGAAAACTATCACCGCGGTGTACCTTCCGGTGACTCCAACCTGGTATTGAATGTATTGCTTGAAACCGCCAGGATCGCACTGGAAGAAGATCTGCCTATATATATTGTGTTCACCATGCGCTCCGATTATATAGGGCAGTGTGCCGCTTTTCGCTCACTACCCGAGTATATTGGCTTCTCCCAATTCTTTGTACCCCGCCTTAACCGCTCCCAGTTGCAACAGGTTATTGAAGAACCTGCTACACTAAGCGGAAACAAAATTACCCGGAGACTTACCGAGCGCCTCATCCATGATATTGCTGAAGGTGTTGACCAACTGCCGATCCTGCAACATGCGCTGAATCAAATCTGGCATGCCGCCGACAACGGCAAAGAAGAAATGGACCTTATACACTATGCCATGGTGGGCGGAATGCCGGCCGGTGAACTGCCGGATGAGCAGGTGGATCGATTCTCACAATGGTTCAGCAAGCAGCCTGAAAAAATACGGCAATTTTACCGCGAACCTAATCTTCAGAATGTACTTGACA
>JAYWDR010000550.1:0-2973 GCA_043779735.1 Cyclobacteriaceae bacterium
GGCGATGGAATCGTTGGCGATGATACGGATGGACATATTGATGATATTACAAGATTTGTTTCTGTGGACACGGTGGTGACCGTGATTGAAGAGAATAAATCAGATGAGAACTATCACCCTCTTCAGGAAAATCTGAACACTTTGAATTCCATGCGCCTTCCAAATGGCAGTCCCATCAATATTATTGAATTACCCATGCCATCGCCTATAGTATATGAAGGCCAACGGTTGCCCGCATCGTATGCTAACTTTTACATCTGCAACCGGTATGTCATCGTGCCAACCTTTCGCTGCAAGAACGACCACTCAGCACTTCAGATTTTGGCCAAGACTTTCCCGCATCGGGAAGTCGTTGGAATTGATTCAGTAGATATTATTTGGGGACTGGGTAGTTTTCATTGCTTGAGTCAGCAAGAGCCCGCAGTAATGGCTTTTTCCCTCTTGAATTGACAAGTAGCTTCCAAACTGATGTCACTGTTGGCTAGGAGTCCCTTTAAGATTTTTTTTGAATTCTTCAGCTGATGGTTCCTTCAGCCAGCGGTGGCGTAGCAGCGAAAGGCCGTCATCGAGTTCACATTTTACAAATTCATTTTCAAAAATCCCGATAATCATACCAAAAGCTGATTTTCAATTTACAACAACCCAATTTCAGCGACATCGTCCGCCTGAACCAGAATTGCCTAGCCTAGTCTCCTTATTTTGATATTCCTGAACCATACTTGATTGTCGTGGTCTTGCAAACAAATGTGACCTTGCCTGGCTTTGCCGAAAATAGGGATATCCTTGAATTTGCTGGAACCTATCAATGCATCCCATTCAGGCGTAAACATTTCAATCTCAACTTGCCTGACATCATTAAGCCAAAGTTCCAGATGCCCTTTATCGGAAACAATCCTTGCTGTGTTCCACTCTCCCGCCAGGTGAACAGACTCGGTCTTGCTGGCAATCAAGTCGTACAGATTTCCTGCCCTGTGCTTCGGGAATTTGCTATCAGGATGACATGCATTGTCCAACACTTGCATTTCCGGTCCTGTGTTCCATTCGACCGCTCCCTCCTCCGTTACGTTGAACAGGATGCCGCTATTGCCACAGGGTTCAATCTTCCAATCAACACTGAATTCAAAATCCTTGAACTGTTCCTTCGTAATGATCGAGCCACCTCCCACAATCTTTCCATCCTTCTTACTTGATGTATCGAAGAACAATGCTCCATCCTTCACTTTCCACGCGGGCCCGATATTATCACTTTTATAGTTGCGCCAGCCTTCGGTAGTCTTCCCATTGAAGAGAAGTTTCCATCCTTCTTTCTTTTCCTTCTTAGTAAGGGTATTGAAGGCGTTTGCCTGCCCAAATAAGTCATTTGCCAAACATAAAATTCCCGCAAAAAGAATGATTCTGCCGCAAGTCATATATAATTCATAGGGTTGTTAATGTTCTTTCTCGCCGTCCAATGATAAGACATACCTAACCATTTTCTCTGCATCCGCTTGCGTAATATCTGCGTGGGCCGCCATGGGAATTTCGCCCCAAACACCCGATCCTCCCTTAATAATTTTGCTTACCAGCATCTGCACGTTTGCTTCAGTAAAATCGTACTTCTTAGCTACGTCCGTATGTGCCGGTCCGACAATCTTGTTAATAGGATGGTGACAGATTTTGCAATCACTTTCCTTCACAAGTGCTTCTCCTTGTGCAATGACATCTATAGACTGTGGGGTAGCTGATGTGCTTTCATTGGCTACATATTCTTCTGTATTGGTTTGTTTTTTCCCACCACACGCTGCCATGAACACCACACAAAGAACCAGGCTAATCTGGCTATTTAATTTCATCATAAAGTCTGTCTTCTTATATACCAATTATACCAAGTACTCTCTTATTCAATTTTGTGCTTTTACCTGACGATGCAAAGTCGTCAAATGCTTTATCAGTCACACGGATTATATGATTCTTTATAAACGATGCGCCCTCTGCTGCACCTTGCTCCGCGCTCTTAATGCAGCACTCCCATTCCAATACAGCCCAACCCGCATAATTGTGCTGCGCTAATTTTGAGAAGATTGATCTAAAATCCACCTGGCCGTCACCCAGCGAGCGAAATCTCCCTGGCCGATCTATCCATGGCTGATAACCTCCATACACGCCACACTTACCGGAAGGATTAAACTCAGCGTCTTTGACATGAAACATCTTAATAAATGAATGATAATAATCTATATATTGGAGGTAGTCAAGCTGTTGAAGCACAAAATGGCTGGGGTCATAGAGGATATTGCACCTCGAATGTTTACCGGTAGCCTCCCAAAACTTTTCAAATGTGATGCCGTCATGCAAATCCTCTGAGGGATGAATCTCATAGCATAGGTCCACGCCATTCTTATCAAATACGTTGAGGATCGGCAGCCATCTCCTGGCCAATTCTTTGAACCCATCTTCTACCAACCCTGGAGGTCGTTGTGGCCAGGGATATACCGTGTGCCACATCAAGGCTCCCGAGAAGGTGGCATGTGCCTTAAGTCCCAAATTCTTAGATGCTTTTGCTGCGAGTTTCATCTGGTCAACTGCCCACGCTGTTCTTTCCTTCGGTCTGCCTTGCACGGACTTCGGTGCGAAGCCATCAAACAGTTCGCTATAGGCAGGATGCACCGCCACCAATTGCCCCTGCAGGTGCGTTGCCAGCTCCGTAATTTTCAGGCCACATGACTCAACTGTTCCACGCAACTCATCTGCATACTCTTTACTCTCAGCAGCCTTCTTCAGGTCTATACAACGAATGTCCCACGCCGGCAGCTGAACACCCACATAGCCTAGCGATGCGGCCCATTTACAAATGTCCTTAAGGCTATTGAAAGGACGCTTGTCGCCCATAAACTGAGCTAGAAAGACGGCGGGACCTTTGATATTTTTCACTCGGCTAGCTAGTTAGGTTAATAAATCTTTATCTCAAGCATAGAGGTCAGGGTCTATATCTTC
>JAYWDR010000551.1:0-8533 GCA_043779735.1 Cyclobacteriaceae bacterium
ATTTACGGTGCCGCCCACTTACAAATTGGACAGCACCTCGGGATCGGTTGGTTGTACAGCCGGAGTTTCAGAGGAACAGTACGTTATTCAACGAACAACAATACGCAGACGCCCCCGGCTGCGGAGAATGCCTTCCTTCTAGTGAATGGCCCTGACTTGCGAATCAGCAGCGGCCGAGGAAAAAAAACCCGGTGGTACTTAAGCCTCAATTATACCCAAGTGGAATTTATAGACGAGAAAGTTGGTTATAGGCTCGCGCACAAAACCAACGCATTTGGTGGAAGCATCGGGATCATGAAGCGATTGAGCAATACAGTTTATTTCAACATCATTGAACTGGGGGCCAAGGCCATGCTGGGAGAGAAAGCGTTTTGGCTTAATTCCGATCTGATGCTCGAGGCCAAAACAGGATTCACCTTAAATTTCAGCAAACGAAAATAAATTTGCTTTATGAAACCCTCATTATGTCTTTTAACTGGCCTGATGGTTTTGACGTTCATCGCCTCAACCGGTCAGGACATGTTACGCCTGAGCACCAAAGCAAAAGGGGTAACAGCCATTACAACTTCAGGGGATAATAAATACACGGCGCTCGCCCAGGGAAAAGACCTGGTGATGTACAGCGCTGGTACCGACACGAAGATCAAAGAATTTTCCGGCGCACTTCCCGGACAGGCCGGTAACTTCAACCATACCCGCGACATCCTTGACATGCGGTTTAACAACAAAGCCGACTTGCTTGCCACAGCTTCTGCGGATAAGAGCATCAAACTCTGGAAAATTCCGTCTGGTGACCTCATTACAACTCTTTATGGTCACACTGGTGCCGTGGTGGCCTTGCGCTTCGCTGATGAAGATAAGTTCCTGGTCTCCGCCTCCGAAGACCTGACGATCCGCAAGTGGGACATGACGACCCTGAAGGAAGTTTTTTCAAAGAAAGAACATACGAAGCCACTGCGCTGCCTGGATGTGAGTTCCGATGGGAAATGGATTGCCAGCGGGGGCGGAGATATGCAAGTCATCATTTACAATCTGTCGGATGGGGTGTTGGTAAGAAAAATACCTGCGCACAAGAACTGGGTTAGAACGCTTGCATTTTCGCCAGACTCAAAATTGCTCGCCTCGGCGAGCGATGATAAAATGGTACGCTGGTGGAATACAGAAACGTGGGCGAACGAAAGAGAGTTCGCTGAACGTGGATGGATTTACGACCTTCAATTCAGTGGAGATGGCAAGTATATGGCCGTGGGCCTTGAAAAAAATGCCATAGAATTTTATGATGTGAAGACCGGGCTCATAAGTCTGAAGCTCAATACCGCTACACCGGTATTGAAGATAAATGTAAGTCCGGATGGCAAGAATATTAATACTGTTGAGGAATTTTCTAATGATGTTCACACCTGGGATATCGCCAGCCTGAATATCACTCCCGTTTTTCTTTTCAAGGATGTCAAAGACAAAAACCCACCTCAGATATTTGTTGGCAATCCGCCCAATCTGCAAAATAACCGAGTTACCATATACAAAGACCTGCTTGACTTGCGAGGCTCTGTAGTAGACGAATCGGGTGTACGCCAATTGAAAGTGAATGGCGTGAACACTCCGATAAAGGAAAACGGAAATTTTGTGATCAACCTGCCTCTTGCCATGGGCGATAATCCGGTAAGCATAGAGGTGACGGACATCAATGACAACATTGCGCTGAAAAAATTTATCATCACGCGAAAGAATATGTCCGGTCAGGAATACAATCCAGCCAGTGCCAAAAACTATCTGATGGTAATCGGTATCAACAGCTATCAATACTGGCCAAAATTGAACAACGCAATTAAAGACGCCAGCGACGTCGCCAGCACATTGCTCAGCAAATACACGTTTGAATTTGACAACATAATCATGCTCAAAGATGAGCAAGCCACTCGCAGCAATATTTATAACAGCATGAGAGGACTTATTGAAAAGCTTTCACCTCAGGACAATCTTCTCGTCTACTATTCAGGCCATGGATATTTTGATCAACTTCTGAACGAAGGATATTGGGTGCCGGTAGAAGCCCACACAAACTCTAACGGTGACTATATTTCGAACACGGAAATATTAAAGATTATAAACAACATCAATTCTCAGCATACTTTCCTGGTCGCTGATGCTTGCTTTTCAGGATCACTGTTTTCTGAAACAACCCGCGGGTACAGCGAAAATGTGGAGAAATATAAATCGCGCTGGGGACTGGTGTCAGGCCGGCTGGAAGTAGTGTCGGATGGTGCGCTGGGGGACAACAGCCCGTTTGCAAAAAGTTTCATTGGCTATCTCAAGCAAAATGAGAAAAGTAAGTTTGCGGTCTCTGAGCTGATTCAGTATGTAAAGATGAAGGTCTCAGAGACCTCTAACCAGACGCCCCTGGGAAATCCGTTGAAAAATGCAGGTGACGAGGGGGGAGAGTTCATTTTTTATAAGAAAAACTGAAGCACATTATGCCAGCCACCAAAAACCAGAAATCCCACTCCTAACATTTCTGAACTAAATCTCGCATTTATTTTTTAGCTTGGCTGATTCCAAATTATCATTATGAAAAAGATTGCAGCCGTTTTATTGTTGTGCGTTAGCACAACCTCTTTTTCCCAAAACAACATAAAAGTACTCAGCGGTGGAACCCTGATTGATGGCTTTGGAGGCAAACCGTTGCAAAACAGCGTCATCATCATTGAAGGCGAAAGAATCAAAGCCATAGGGCAGGTGGGCCAAATTGATATTCCGAAAGGGGCAGAGGTCATTTCCACCGAGGGCATGAGCGTGTTGCCGGGCCTTTGGGACATGCATGTGCATTTGTACATCGACGGCCATAGCGATTATACCCATTGGGATAAGACTTACCTCAAAGCAGCCAGTAAGGTGATAATGCCAGCCTCAGCCCATCAATTATTGATGGCTGGGATTACCAGTGCACGAGATCTTGGCGGCCCGTTGGACGCAAGTATTTCTGTTCGCGACAGAATCAATAAGGGTGAAATTCCTGGCCCCACGATGTATATGTCAGGCCCTTTTATCCAGCACGAACCATATCCTGGAACAGATGCGTTCCGGTGGGGAGTGAAGGGAGAAGCTGACGCTCGGGCCAAAGTGCAACAATTGGTGAAGGCCGGGGTGAATGTGATCAAACTGATCGACCAGGACCAAATGACGCAGGCAGAATTGATGGCTGTGGTGGATGAAGCGCACAAGAACAAGTTAAAAGTGGTGGGCCACTCTCATCGACCAGAAGAAATCAGAAAGGGACTGAAGGCGGGAGTGGATTGTTTTGAACATACCGGTCTGGCCGCCGCGCCGGAATATCCTGAGGACATTATTGCGATGATCAAGGAGCGAACAGCGCAAATGAGTCTGGGTCCGTTGTTCTGGACGCCTACTGTTGAGGGCCTGTACAATTTTGAATATGTCAGAGACAATCCTGAAATGCTGGACAACGACTCATGGCATCTTGATTTACCCGACTCCATCATCAAAGATATCATGCAGTCCATCGCGAAACCGGGACAGCTCAGTTACTTCCAGCTTAATCCCATCAGAAGGCCCACTTTGGAGAAAAAGATAAAGCAATTGAAAGATGCGGGAGTTGTTTTACTCATAGGCACAGATAGTGGTATTCCGATGAAATTTCATAGCCAAAGCACATGGAATGAATTTGATGTATGGGTAAATCGTTTTGGATTTGACCCGATGTATGCTATTCGCGCAGGTACCTATTGGCCATCTGTGGCGATGGGTGTCGATAAAGATTACGGAACGGTGACCGAGGGAAAATACGCCGACATTATTGCAGTCAAAGGCGATGTGCTCCGACATATGGATTTGTTGCAAAATGTTGGTTTGGTAATCAAGAAGGGGAAGCGATATAAATGATGTTCAATGATCCAATGATCAATGAATCGATAAGTCAATGAACAGCATTTTGTAGAGACGATCCCCGAAAGAAAATTCATGAGAAAGTAAGGGGTACGGAGACCGGATTTTTTGCTACTGATATACAACTGGATAGGTCAGGCAGCGGCACTATTTCAGCCAAGTCGGGCAGACAATGAATTGCTGTAATATATGTATTTGTGAAAGAGCGAAACGAGCCCTACTTCTTCATTGTGCGGATATAGAGAACGACAGCCCAGATATCTTCCTCGTCTTCAATTTTCTTCTTGAAAGAAGGCATATCGTCACGACCCTCTGAAGTTTTATAGTAGATTTCCGTTTCTGACTGTGCATTGAATGCTTCTGTTGTAAAATCACCAGGAAAAGTTTTTAGTTCCGGGGCTTTGGTGCCGTCTCCCTCACCAGTTTTTCCATGGCAGGATTTACAGTGCTTCGCATAGACAGCCTTTCCTATGCTCAGATTCTCTGTATTACTCTTTAATGGATTCTTCAACTTTTTAGCGCTTTCGGGAATATTCCATGGCTTTGGTTTCTCCTGTGCGAAGGCTTGAAAGAAAAAGGGGAAGCATGCAACCAACACGATCGCTGAAGCTTCATGAAGGGAGTTGTTCCATTTCATAGATCTAAGGTTTAAGAATTCTTGAGACTATTTCTGTGAATTCGCTTCAATGCGAATATCATAATGACAAGATATATAATAACTCCCCATACCAGCAAGATCATCAAATTGGGAAATATTAATAGCCACAGCGGCGTTCGCTCACGAGTTGACCAAAGGGTTCGCTTATCCCAAAAGTTATCGGTTCTGCTCAAGGCCAAACCCCATGCCACGGTTCTGGTTGCGGTAAGATTGCCGTAATCTTCGTGATCTTCGATTGCAGCGCCCACCTGTATGTTGCCCTTTTCATCTCCAGGAATGGTTATCATGAATTCCACCTTGGCGGTCCCTGCTTCATCCGTTGTATAGGCATCCTCACCGATCGACAATTTACCAAAGTTGCGATAAATAAAAGCCTTCAATTCAATTTCAGGTATTGGGATCCACTTTTCTTTCTGCCTTTCCTTAAAAGTAATATTGATGCTCCGTGCACTGTCTTCTACCTTGGTTTCCACCTGCAAGCTGCTCCTTTTGATGTTGATGATCTTCTTGGCATCCGTGACTTTATCATCTCCCTTAATCCGGGCAATGAAGGTGTATTGATCGAGACTGTCCCAGGCTAGTTTGAATTTGGAAGGAAGAATATACTTCCCTTCCCCCTTGGGATCGGTTGTCACATTCCCCATCATTCCCAACTTAGTTTCCTCATTCAGAAAGAGATTTACAATCACCCATTTCACCGGTTCCCACCGATTGTCTTTCTTGATACGAACACGCGTAGTAAGATAAGGCAATTCATCATTGACCAGGAAATAATTGAGCTCAATCCTGGGTTGCAGTTTGATGGTGTCGTCCTGACTCCGGACAACGCCGGGGATAAGCAGGCAGCCGCTGATACCTATTGAGAAAAGAAGTGACCTATTCAGCAGAAAGTGTTTCATTTTCTTTGTGGAGGCTTATTAAGACCTCATCGATTGGGATAATGGGGAAAACCCTTATAAACAAAGTGATCAGAAGCATGGCACCCGCAAGAGATCCTATGGTGATCGCGCATTCTTCCCATGTTGGAAAATAGTGCTTGTAGCTGTCGGGTACGTCGGCCATGGGCAGGAAGGGATGCAAGAGCGTCGGGGTGACAATCAGGAATCTTTTGAACCACGCACCCACTACAACGGATATTCCTACCAGAAACATCGGCAAAGGCTTTCGTCCCGCTGGAAACAGAAGCACAATCACCGGAATGACCATGGCAATAAGAATCACCGGCCAAAAGATCAATGAGAATTTGCCGGTAAAGAGATCGAGCAGGTGGTCGGCCTCATACTTTTTCATTTTGAAAGCCGGCACGAGGTATTCGTTGATGTTGAAATAAAGGTACAGCAGGCTAAGCATGACCAGTAACTTACCCATTTGGTTGAAGTGTTTTTCCGTGATGAATGACTCAAGATGATAAGCCTTCCTCACTGCGTACATGGCTACCACCATACCCCCTGCACCGACCAGAAAAGCACCGGAAACAAAATAAGCCCCAAAGTTCGTGCTGTCCCAGCCTGGCCTGTAAGTTGTTGCAAACAGCCAGGAGGTGATGGTGTGAATCGCCAGGGCCACAGGAATGATCGTTACCGACAACATGTTGACGGACCGTTCTTTGATTCTTATTTGTTCTGGCGAATTGATCCAGAACTTGCCGAGAAGCCGGTAAAATTTCATGAGCCTACTGTCCTTGTCTTTCGCCCGCTTCATTAAAATCCCCAGGTCAGGCAGCAACGGAAAATACAACAGTAGCAAGCTTAGCACTAGATAGGTTGAAATTACAATTACATCCCAAAGGATCGGTGACTGCAACCGTCCATATATAAAGAGGTTCAGGAACCTGTCAGGCCTGCCCATGTCAACAACAATGATCACGGAAGCAAATAGAATGGCTGACACTGAAATGATCTCCGCGATGCGCGTGAGCGGCGTGCTCCAGGTGGCTTTAGTCAATCGCAATATTGCCGTAATCAGGGATCCTACCAGGCTGATGGCCACAAAGAACACAAAGTTGCTGATGTAGATACCCCAGGAAGCATAATCGCGAAGACCAGTCACTGATAGTCCATATTTCAATTGCCGGATATATCCTACCAGGCCTGCCGCACAGAATACCAGGAGGATGGCTATCCACCACATACCCAGTTTACCGAAAGGCTGGGGCGTGAGTTTCTCAAAGTCTTTGTCCTGAAGCGTGGCTTTTTCCATACTAGTTGACTTCACTTTTTCAAACCTTCCTCATAGCGGAATAGCCGATTCACGGGCGGTAGGTAATAGACCCTGGGCTTGGTGCCGAGGTCCTCCATGAGCCGGTACCCTGACTTATCGCGAACCAGTTCGCTGAAGCGAACCGTCTCCGAGCCATTTGTGACGGCATCTTCATTCATGTCTCCGAAAAAGAATACACCGTTCGGGCATGCGGAGACGCAATGCGGCAATTGGTTGTTACGTACCATGTCAGGACAAAAATCGCACTTGCCCACGGTGCCGATTTTTGGCGGGCAACTTGTTTCGGGAGAGTATGACTGATCAATGGACTCTTTAGGTATCACCGGTTTCTCCCAATTAAATACCCGTGTTGAGTAAGGACAAGCCGCCATGCAGAACCTGCAACCTATGCATCGCTCGTTGTCAATCAGCACGATTCCATCCTGACGTTTAAAGGTTGCATCCACCGGGCAGACCTTCACACAGGGTGGTTCATCACAATGCATACAGTTGGTAGGCTGCCAGTAAGGTGCCGTATGTTCGGCGTCCTGCATGGAGTAAACTTTAATCCAGTTTTGCCCTTCGCCCACCCAATGCATTTTATTGCAGGCCGATTGGCATTTCTTCAGGTTCTTGCATCTTGACAGATCGATCACCATCACAAACTGCTTCCCTTCGATACCTTTCCGCGCCTCATCCGATGTCACCAGCGGAAGTTCTGGGACGGGTTTAAGGTATGCCTTATCGATCTCTATGAGATATCCGTCTACCGACAATAATTTGACCAACTCGCCGGTTTCTTCCACGGCCTCCTCTTGTGAATCTTTGAATGGGTTCAGCTCGCCGCTCCCCACCTTTCCAAAAAAGCTCCTTCTGTTTATTTCGGAATGATTGTTCATGAAAACAGGCCCTTAGATCTTTTGATTTTTCCATATCCATGAGGCCACCTGATCAGAAGTTGCTTTCTTTCGATTTCCCGGAATACGATTCATGTCAACTTCAACCAAGTGACCGTCCCGGGTGAGCATCTTTACCATCGTCGGCTTCTTTACTGCTTTGCCCATCAGCCTGGACACCAGCGCAGTGGACGCGGCAAAGAGCCCCATAAAACCCAGGAACTTTCTTCGTGTGGTTTTCATCGGTCCAGACGTCAGAAGTTCCACAAGCGAGTGATGTTAAATCCTATTCTCAGACCTTTAAAGTATGGATCATTCTGATTGTACATGTTGTTCTTCTGCGGCACAATGGCATCGAAGCTGGACGCAAAAATCTGGAAAGCGTGAGAGCTTGTTGCTATTTCGATGCCAAAGCCTATGTTTGGATAAGGA
This sequence comes from Cyclobacteriaceae bacterium, assembly GCA_043779735.1. Classification (GTDB taxonomy): domain Bacteria; phylum Bacteroidota; class Bacteroidia; order Cytophagales; family Cyclobacteriaceae; genus ELB16-189. The sequence continues at coordinate 8,089 of JAYWDR010000551.1, forward strand.
TTGTTGTTTGTAAACTTGGTAATGGGCTGATCGATATTCACTATTACGGCCGACTGTGGCGAAAGCTTATAGCGTGCGCCCACTGCTACGGCAATCATGTCATTCTTCATGCCAGGCTTCACCACATTGTAGTGAGAGATACTCGGTGCGACCTGTGCAGACAGCTTGGAAGAAAATCTCCTGGCAATAATGATTTGGTGAAAGTAGGAGAAGCGATCAGACGTATTTCCATTGGGCAATTCTTCTTTCGGCACCTGCGTTTCCATGCCTGCGTTGCCGTAATAGGTAATGCTCACCGGAATACTTCCGCCCTTGGTTTGCTGCAGGAAGGAATATTTCCAATTCACATCCTGGATTCTGCTGTTCTTGGTAGTTCCAAATCCGATCGACAACGGGCCCTTGAGATTGCCAAATCCCAATTTGTCAATGACCGTATAGCTGAACC
>JAYWDR010000552.1:0-2962 GCA_043779735.1 Cyclobacteriaceae bacterium
GTGAAATTTCTCCAGCCAGAAAATTGCATTACTAATGAGAAATGCCCTTACCTCAGGCCTTCCGTAATTATAAATGTAGCTGCTCCAATCAGGATGAAATCCCTTGCGTGGATCAGCATGTTCGTAAAGGTGCGTGCCATCAAAGTTATAAAGCCCGTGTGCATCGCCAGGGAAATGAGAAGGCACCCAATCAAGGATAACGCCTATTCCCGCCTGGTGAAAAGCATCCACCAGGTGCATAAAATCTTCAGGTGATCCAAACCGGCTACTCGGTGCGAAATAACCAGTCAGCTGATAACCCCACGATCCGAAGAATGGGTGCTCCATAACTGGCATGAGTTCTACATGCGTGAATCCCATCTCCTTTACATAGCTCACCATCTCAGTTGCCATCTCAGCATAAGAAAGAGATCGATTGCCATCTTCCATTTTCCTTCTCCAACTTCCGATATGGACTTCGTACACGGAATAGGGCCTTATTTTCCCGATCCACTTCTTTCGATCTTCAAGCCACCGGTTGTCCTTCCAGGAATAGTTCGACTCCCAAATGATGGATGCCGTCTTCGGTGGAATCTCAGCATAAAATGAGAAGGGATCGGCCTTCTCAAGGTATTCACCGCTGCTAGAATGAATCGCATATTTATAGACTTCACCTTTATGCACATTATTGAAAAATCCTTCCCAGATTCCAGACCCGTCCCACCGGGCCGTTAATTTATGTTCCGAGTTTTGCCAATGATTGAAATTTCCTATGACAGAAACATCGCTAGCATTCGGAGCCCATACCGCGAAGTAAGTCCCCTGTTGACCTTGATGTGAAGCAGCGTGCGCTCCGAGCTTTTCATGCAGCCTAAAATGCTTACCGGTCTTAAATAGATGAATATCAAAATCCGTCAAAAGGCTAAAACTGCTTACGGCAGGGGGCTGGCGTTTGGAGGATGGTTTCTTTGCCATGAGTTTACTAGTTAGCAATACTTAAGTCACTTTCAATTACCATTGATCAAAGCTATCATTACACACTAAATACCAATTCAGGAGCACCCTGGTAAACCCGATAACAAGAAAACGGTATGGGACAAAAGTTCAATAATCACTAGTCACTTCTTTTGTCTGCTGATTTTATAAATAAATGAACTAAAGGCAGATGCCTCTACCTCAAATGAATAACCAACTGCAAGCCGCACGTCAACCTTACCACCTAAGAGATCATGCCCGATATATTGCTCATTAGAAATCAGGTGAAGGGCCGTAAGCGCTTCTTCACTCAACTGAATTTTCATATGTTCCGGCTTTGCATTGAAACTTGAAACAATCACAAGTTGCTCGTCACCCTGAACTCTCACAAAAGCAACAATTCGGTCAGAGCAATTTTTGGCAGATACATTTTCCTCTGTCAAATCAATATAGTCTCCCTGAGAAATGGCCCTATTATTCTTCGCGAGGTTTAGCAAATCTCCGTAATACTGTCGCAGTGCCTTTTGATCATCGGTCAGCAAGCCGCCGTCATATTTTTTTCCATTCACCCACTTTTGGTGGGCCGGCACACCCCAATAGTCCATGATAGTGGTGCGCCCATCGACGCCACTGAATCCTTCAGCACCGGCACCCGGCTCCCCCACTTCCTGTCCAAAATAGATCATGACAGGACCCTTGTCAATGGTAGCGCTAACGACCATTCCTGGCAGTGCCTTCCAAGGATCACCGGCAAAAAAAGGAGAAGCAATCCGTTGTTCATCGTGGTTTTCCAGAAAATGAACCATGTTGTGATTGATCCCTGATAGAGACTTTTGAATGCCCGGCACATCCGTTGATCGGGCTTTATTGTTTATCAGCAATCGAAGCGTATCATACAACTGAACTTTGTCATATAAGAAATCAAACCGACTAAAATCGACAAAGTTTCGATATTGACCGGGGTTATAGATTTCCGCTATAAAAATAATTTCAGAATTCACTGTCTTTACCTGTGGTATTACCCAACGCCAGAATTCCGCAGGTACCATTTCCGCCATGTCACACCGAAATCCATCTACCTGCTTACGCGCCCAATAGACCAGGATATCACGCATCTTGTTCCAGGTATCTGGAACAGGCTCGAAGTATGTTTTTCTTCCATGCTGGTAATCGATGCCGTAATTCAACTTTATCGTTTCAAACCAATCATTCACCGTTGGACTGGCGGTGAACTGGTCATTGCCAGTAGCCTTGGCAGGACTTTCGGTAAACTTTCCGTCTTCCGTTGAAAAATCATTTGCACCCAGAGAATTGTAGCCCTTCGGTGCCTGGAAAGACTGGCCCGGCAAATAGTAAAAATTGTTGACCGGATCGAATGCCTTCGATGTATCATCAGTCTCGCCAAGATCCCTTACCCCTTCCGGCTTTGCATCCGAATGATATGACCGGGCGACATGGTTTGGTACGAAATCGATAATAACTTTCAAGTTGTGTCCGTGTGTCCGTTGCACCAAACGTTCAAACTCGAACATGCGGTTTTTTACGTCAATAGCCAGATCCGGATTGACGTCGTAATAGTCTTTGATGGCATACGGTGTTCCGGCCCTTCCTTTCACCACATCTGCATCGTCGAGGGGTATTCCATAGGAGGTATAATCGGTCAGCAAGGCATGCTCTATCACGCCGGCATACCACACGTGAGATATGCCAAGTTCTTTAATTCCGGTGAGAGCCTTGTCATCGATGTCTTCAAACTTACCGCACCCATTCTCTTCCAGCGTTCCGTATGGTTTATTGAACTCCTTGGTATTCCCGAATAGCCGGATCATCAACTGGTAGATCACAATCTTGTTACTAGTGGAAATCATACTCGGTACAGGAGGAATTTTTTCTTTTGGCGCTATGCACTGCCCTAGTATCATCGTTACGCTCAACAAGAAAATGGAACTCCGCCGCATAGTTTATCGAGGTACAAGATAGACTACTCGCAAACTATGTACAAAAGGAC
>JAYWDR010000553.1:0-8514 GCA_043779735.1 Cyclobacteriaceae bacterium
CAGCGACAATTGCACCTGCTGTGTGGCATGAGTACTACTATGGGGAGGCTGTAAATCGTATGGGTGGAAACGGTAGCAATCCGCCCAAAAAAGTCCATCATGAAATAAAGGTACCAGGTAAATATATATCGAGATAGAAAAATATGCTGCCCATACGCAATAAGCCAAGGAGGCTATCTATCAGGCAGGGACAAGTACAGGGGAGATTTTACGCTTGCCTAATTGCTTCAGTAAGCGACCATGGGCAATGAGTGCATCCAAAAATGTTTCCTTCATTTTGTAGGGAAGTCCAAACTCCTGGGCCGTTTCCCTGACAATGGATGAGAGATGGCGGTAGTGAACATGACACACATTGGGGAAGAGATGGTGCTCTACCTGAAAGTTAAGACCACCCACATACCAGGATAAAATTCTATTGCGATGGGCAAAATTTGTGGTGGTGTACAGCTGGTGGACCGCCCAGGAATTTTCGAGGTTGCCATCCACATCAGGCATCAGGTAGGACGTGCCTTCCACCACATGGGCCGGCTGAAAAACGATGGCCAAGACAAAACCCGCAACATAATGCATCGCAACAAATCCTAAGAGAATTTGCCACCATGCAAACGGCAACAGGAGCATAGGAATCACGAAGATGTAGCTAACATACAAAATCTTTGTGGCGAGAAGTATGCACCATTCTGTAACAATGTTGGCTTTGCTTTTCTTCACCATGCCATCGCGTTGATAGCGGGCTAACCTGAAGAAATCCTTACCTACTATCCAAATGATCGTCATCAATCCATAAAGGAACCAGGCATAAATATGTTGGAAGCGATGAAATGGTTTCCAGGGAGAATCTGGTGACATTCTCAAAGCACCCCGAGGGCTGATGTCCTCATCCACTTCATAGATATTGGTATACGTATGATGTAACACATTGTGTTGAATTTTCCAATTGAAAGCATTGGCACCAACCAGATTGAGGGTGTATCCCATCATATCATTGATCCACTGTTTGGAAGAATAGGCCCCATGGTTGGCATCATGCATGATCGACAGGCCGATTCCCGCTGTGCCAGCACCCATGACCAAACAAAGCAAAATATATCCCCAAAAAGCGGTGACCATGCCACTGATGCTGATAAAATAGGGGACAAAAAATAATGAAAGCATGAAAATAGTCTTAATGACCATCTCACTATTGGCATTGCGACTCAGATTTTTAGTCTTGAAATAGGTATTCACCCGCTGACTTAGCGTGGCATAAAATTCCTGCTGTGTTTTACCGAATTTGATAGTTTTGTTCATGAGGGGGATTCTTCTTAAGCCCCATCAGCCGTGGAAAATCGATGAGAGGGGCACTAAGTTCCTCAAATATACGGCTTTGAATTTTCAAAACGGGTGTTTGCCTCTGAATACTCTTTCCATTTGGATCATTCATTGATTTTACGGCCGAATTCGAAGATAACCGGTTGCCCTTTCCGTTGCATAGGTCTTGATTCCCTCCTTAGAAGAATAGATAAAGAAAACATCCAACTCCTGATGGCTTTTTAGAATTTCCTTCCCTTTTACATGCCCCATGGCCATGAATGCAGTCGCCCACGCATCGGCTGTAGAGCAGTCGCTGGCAAATACAGTTGCACTCAATAATTCACGTACTGCAGGGAATCCAGTGACTGGATCTATTGTGTGGGAGTATTTAATGCCATCTACCTCGCGGAAATTGAAATAATTGCCTGATGTTGAGAATCCTTTGTTGTTCAGTGTTGCGTAAGCCTTAAATTTTTGTTCCACATAGTCAGAATTGGGATCGAGGATGCCAATCTCCCATAACCGATCCTCTTTCAGGTTCCTTCCCCACGACACTCCTTCGCCGCCCAATTCAACAAAAAAATTCTCCACTGATTTTGATTTAAGAAAATCAGCAATCACATCAGCTCCATACCCTTGTCCAATGGCACTGAAGTCAAGTTGCACGCGGGGGTCATTCTTCCAAAGACTGTCTTTGTTGAAACCGATCTTCTCAAAGCCCACGAATGTCCTCACAGCAAGCACTTCGGCAGTATCCGGTCTTGCGACTTTCTTTGGTCCAAAGCCCCAGGCATTCACTAGCGGCATGACTGTCGGGTCATAGGCGCCTTGAGAACCCGCTACCACCGCTTGTGATTTCTCAAGGGGTGGAAGAAAATAAGGCAGTTGAAAAACAATTGACCGCCTGGCACGATTGAACCGCGAGATTTCAGAAGTCGTATCATACGTGTTAATAGACCTGTTCACCAGGGTCAACAGCGAATCCACTGCATCTTGAAAATTCCTGCTCCGCAAATCAAAATAGGTAATATGATAGGAAGTACCCATAGTATTACCTTCCAGTCGAATAGGCTCAGGAATATTTTCTTGTCGATATTTCCACACCAGCGCCAGTGTCAGCAACAAGGCCAGCGTGTACAAGGCATTCTTTACGCGAGGATTCACAGCACCAAATTACTACGAAAATCGAAGTCAGTATCAAAAAATAATTTGTATGGCGGACCAAGTACTGTAGCTTTGAATGACCAACCGGATCCATGCGAGAAGATTACCTGAAGCCCGACAATGAAAGCCTGAATGCCGATGAGAAAGCGGTTGAGAAGGCACTTCGTCCATTGAGCTTTAGCGACTTCACTGGTCAACAAAAAGTAGTTGATAATGTAAAAGTATTTGTCCAAGCCGCCAAGCAGCGAGGCGAGTCCCTTGATCACGTATTGTTGCATGGCCCGCCGGGACTTGGTAAAACCACTTTGTCATTTATTATTGCTAATGAACTTGGCAGCAGTATAAAGGTTACCTCCGGGCCTGTCCTCGACAAGCCTGGCGATCTGGCAGGACTTCTTACAAATCTGGAAACAAATGATGTTCTTTTCATAGACGAAATCCATCGCCTTAATCCAATCGTGGAAGAGTACCTCTACTCTGCCATGGAGGATTTTCGTATCGACATCATGCTAGATAGTGGACCGAACGCACGATCCGTACAAATCAGTCTGAATCCATTCACCCTCATTGGGGCTACCACACGGGCAGGTCTCCTTACCTCGCCCCTGCGCGCGCGGTTTGGCATCACGGCTCGTTTGGAATATTACGATTCTGAGCTGCTCACCAGGATTGTTAAGCGATCTGCTGGCATTCTTGCCACCTCTATTAATAATGAGGCAGCATTTGAAATTGCCCGCCGAAGCCGGGGCACTCCCCGCATCGCCAATAATTTACTTAGACGCACCCGTGACTTCGCACAGATCAAAGGCGATGGCAATATTACCAAACCCATAGCGCAGATGGCTTTGCAAGCCCTTGATGTTGATGAAAATGGATTAGATGATATGGACAACCGAATCCTTAGCGCGATCATAGAGAAATTCAATGGTGGCCCGGTGGGCCTCACCACGATTGCTACGGCCGTGGGAGAAGAAGCAGAGACTATCGAAGAAATGTATGAGCCTTTCCTAATCCAGGAAGGATACATCAAGCGCACAGCAAGGGGAAGAGAGGCCACCGAATTAGCGTACAAACATTTGAAAATCGCGCCTGTATCACGCAGGCCAGGATTATTTGACTGAAATTTATCCATGATAGGCAGGCGTGAACCGGATTGGAATCGGGAGACGTAATGAAAAATAAGATCGCTCAACATACCCAGCTCATCAAGTCCACCGCCCTCCAGTTGGGCTTTACCTTCTGCGGCATTTCTAAAGCTGAATTTTTAGAAGATGAAGCCCCTCGCCTCGTAGAGTGGCTCAAGCGCGGCTACCAGGGACAAATGGGTTATCTGGAAAACCATTTTGATAAACGTCTCGATCCCACTCTACTTGTGCCTGGCGCAAAATCAGTGGTTAGCCTGGTGTATAATTACTTTCCCAAAAAAGATCTTGCATTAACCAGCGATTTAAAAATCGCCAAATATGCCTACGGTGAGGATTATCATTTTGTTATCAAAGAAAAATTAAAAGTATTTCTCGACCTGCTCCGAAGTGGGATTGGCGAAATCAATGGTCGTGCGTTTGTCGACTCCGCCCCGGTGATGGAGCGTGCGTGGGCAGCCAAAAGTGGTCTTGGCTGGATCGGAAAAAACAGCTTGTTGCTCAATCGCTCGATGGGGAGCTTCTTCTTTCTGGCTGAGCTTGTGTTGGATGTAGAACTTGAGTTTGATGGCCCAATCAAGGACTATTGTGGCTCTTGCAGCGCCTGCATGGACGCATGCCCGACGGAGGCAATTTCAGAGCCCTATGTCGTAGACGGAAGCAAGTGTATTTCCTATTTCACCATTGAATTGAAAGAAGAAATTCCACGTGAGATCAAAGGCAAATTCGAAAACTGGATCTTTGGCTGCGACATTTGTCAGGATGTGTGCCCATGGAACCGTTTCTCGCGGCCGCATAATCAGCCAAGGTTTGAGCCCAGTACGGGCCTGGATAAAATGACCACCATGGATTGGAAAGAAATCACGGAAGACGTTTTCTGTCGCCTTTTCAATCATTCCGCTTTGCAGCGAACCCAACTGTCAGGGCTAAAACGAAATATCATGTTTGTCTCCGACAGTCCATCTGCTGGAGAAAAATCACTTTCTGAAAAATAGAGGACTGCTGATTTTGGTTAAGAAATCCGAGGAAATCTTTCTCCATGAAAAAAGCCCCTGTACGGGGCTTTGCTTAGATGGTTGATCAATTCTCACGCTACTACAAAACAGCGATTTAATATCGCCTTATGATCCCCAAAGTTGGAATAACACCACCTTTTGAGCTCTTCTACTTCTTCTGCAATCAGCATTTTGATTGCTTTTCGCAGCTCCTTCTCAAACAGCCGCGCGTCAAAACTCACGCGGGTGAGCACGTTTTTGACATAATTAAGCATAGTCAATAAGTTTAAAGTACGAGGGCGTAACCTGTTACGCGGATTATAACGTTGAAAGTACCCATTCAGTCATTGAGTTAAAAGAAAAATTAAATTTGTCTCCGCAATTGATTGCACAACCTTTGCAATGATGAAATTCGCCCTAAAATCAGTTCTTTTCATATCCGCTTTGTGGATAAGTTTTCTTGTCCACAGTCAAACCATTCAAATTCAGCTGGGACCTGATGAAATCGGAGAAAATCAGGCCTGGACTATTGCTGTCAATGTGTTGAATGGCCAACTGAAGAGCTATGACAACTTTCCAGAAATTGACGGGCTGCGCAAAAGGGGCACCAGTACACAATCACAAACCTCCATCATTAACGGACAAATGAGTTCATCCCAGTCGGTTATTATGACGTATGTTCCATCGCGTCAGGGAGCGCTTACGGTAGCGCCCTTTTCGATGAAAATAAATGATCAAGTCACGCAATCGCCTGGAAAGAAAATCCGTGTAGGCCCGCCTATCCAGGTACAAGCACGAGACCCTTTCCGGAGCATGTTTGATAGCCGAGATCCATTTGGCGCTTCTTCGGGAAAGGAGGAGACTGAGTTTGTCGACATCAAAGAAGAAGCGTTACTGGCCCTGACCACGAGCAAAGATGAAGTCTATGTGGGTGAAGGATTTACCGCAACATTATCCTTCCTGGTAGCAGACAACAACCGAGCACCCATGCAGTTCCATGATTTAGGCAGACAACTCTCTGAAATTCTAAAAAAGTTAAAACCATCCAATTGCTGGGAGGAAAACTTCAATATTGAAAACATTGAAGGTGGGCCCATTACCATCAATGGGAAGGGCTACACGCAGTATAAAATCTACCAGGCAGCCTTTTACCCTCTCAACACCGAACCTGTAATCTTTCCAAGCATTGGCCTGGAAATGATCAAGTTCAAAGTCGCAAAGAATCCATCCTTCTTTGGACAAAACAGGCAGGAAGACTTCAAGACCTTTTATTCCAAACTCAAAACAGTGGGTGTCAAAGAACTTCCTCCTCATCCATTGCAGACATCAGTAGCCGTTGGCAATTATCAATTGGATGAGAAGATCTCCGCCACTGAGCTACAAACGGGCCAAAGCGCCGGCTATGAGTTTAACGTTTATGGCGAAGGGAATATTTCCTCAATTGAGAGACCGGTCATTTCGAAAGACAATAATTTTGATTTCTACGAACCCAATATTCATCAGAATATTTCACGGGACAATGGTCGGGTAGCCGGCACAAAATCATTCAAATATTTTTTGGTGCCAAAAGAGCCGGGCGAGTTTGCTCTGGGAAATTATTTTCATTGGATATTCTTCAACCCTTCAAAAAAGTCCTACGACACGTTGCGATCAAAGGTAGTCCTCAAGGTTCAGGGTGAAAGCCGTCGGAACCAGGCGATTCAAAGCACAGATGTTGGCTCATTTTATGATCGGATAGAAATGTCCGACAACATGCTGCGCTCCTCCAACAATGCTGGCTGGACCAAGATTGGAATGAATCTGTGTATACTTCTTATACTGGGCGCATCTGTCTATTTGTTTTTTAGTTCAAGGCACAAGACCTAATGTTCAAGGTTAATAATAACTTTGTCTTAACTGCTGCAAGGAATTAATTTTGAAACCCTGAACCAACTATGGGGAACTCATACGGAACAATATTCAGAATCACCACCTTTGGCGAATCCCATGGACTTGCCATTGGCGTGGTGATCGATGGCTGCCCGGCAGGACTTGACATTGATGAGGCATTCATCCAATCTGAACTCAACCGAAGAAGGCCAGGACAATCGAAGATTACCACACAGCGATCGGAAGATGATATTTTCAAGATTCTTTCCGGGGTTTTCGATGGAAAGACTACAGGGGCGCCTATCGCGATTGTCATTGAAAATCAAGACCAACGCAGTAAGGACTATAGCCATCTTGAAAACACATTTAGACCCTCCCATGCCGATTTTACATATCAGGAGAAATATGGAATACGTGACCATCGCGGCGGCGGAAGAAGCTCTGCCCGCGAAACGGCAGCGCGGGTAGCGGCGGGCGCCGTGGCAAAACTTCTGCTCCACGATATGGGTGTTAGCATTTCCGCGTACGTTTCCCAAGTCGGAGAAATAAAAGCACCCCATTACACGCAGCTCGATCTTACAAGGACTGAAGATACTATCGTGCGATGCCCTGATACGGCTGCCGCCACGAAAATGATCGCGCTGATCGATCAGGTTCGCTTGAATCGCGATACGGTAGGCGGGATTGTTACGTGTGTGATAAGCAATACACCTGTTGGGCTTGGGGAACCCGTCTTTGATAAACTTCATGCTGAGTTGGGAAAAGCCATGCTGAGCATAAATGCGGTAAAAGGATTTGAGTATGGGAGCGGATTTGAAGGGACTAAATTGAATGGATCACAGCATAACGATGAGTTTGTAAATGATGGCGGAAGGATCCGCACGAAAACCAATCACTCCGGAGGCATCCAGGGCGGTATCTCCAACGGAGAAGATATTTACTTCAATGTGGCCTTCAAACCCGTGGCCACGATCATGCAAGACCAGCAAAGCGTTGACAAAGAGGGGAAGGAGGTTGTTGTTTCAGGCAAGGGCCGCCATGATCCTTGTGTGGTGCCGAGGGCTGTACCCATTGTGGAGGCAATGGCTGCTTTGGTCCTTTGCGATTTTTTGCTGCGCTCAAGAACGGCAAAGGTGTAGCGGTCAATCTTTGCCAGAATGTTAGCGGAAATGAAATCTCACGTTAGACGATTATCCTGGCTCACACTTTTCAGCATTGCCATGGGCTTTCTTGAAGCGGCGGTCGTAGTTTACCTGCGCTACCTATATTATCCCGGAGGCTTCAAATTTCCATTATCACTGATGCCACATGACGTTGTTGTCACCGAATTGCTCCGGGAATTTGCCACGTTAATTATGCTAACCGGGGTGGCGGCTTTAGCAGGTCGGACGGCGCACCAGCGTTTTGCTTTCTTTCTTATCGCCTTTGGTGTATGGGATATTTTCTACTACGTTTTTTTGAAACTTCTTCTTGGCTGGCCTGAGTCTCTCCTCACATGGGACATCCTTTTTCTGTTGCCCGTGCCATGGGTTGGGCCAGTCCTTGCCCCATGCTTGGTTTCTCTTACAATGATCTTGCTGGCAGGAGTTGTGTATTACCGTGACCTTCAAAATTCGACCGTGGGAATCAACCTTCTTGAATGGCTATTGCTTATTGGCGGCAGCCTGGTAATACTTCTCTCCTGGACTTGGGATTATTTCGTTCACCTTCCGGGCAGTGCTTTATTCTCGGTAGAAAAATCGATTTCATTTTTCTCAACGTATACTCCCCAAAGCTACAACTGGTGGATGTTTGGTCTTGGAGAATTATTGCTGTTGTCAAGCGCTTTCATTTTTTTTATCCGGACACGTGGCCGTTGAATTGTGGCTGTTCTTGCATCAAAGAAGGATCAATATTAATGCTATCCACATCTTTTCCATACCCTCTAAATTTGCACTATTTTTAATCTGTCTGACTTTGTATCTTGGAACGTAGACATCAATAATGCTCCAAGACTATCTAAGGAAAATAGCCGACACTACTTCGCAGGGCGATGCCCGCGAAGAAAGTTA
>JAYWDR010000554.1:0-2960 GCA_043779735.1 Cyclobacteriaceae bacterium
TGGGAAAACATGGACAGCAGAAAGACCAAAAGCCCGACCGAAAAAAAAGAGTTAAAACAGTTTGATCTTGTAAAGGTGATCTGGGAAGACGCCACAGAACATGCTGGAGACGGTCACTATGTTAAAGATTTCGAAGTTTACAGGCCAACGTACCGTCACACCATTGGAATAATGATCCTTAACGATAACGTAAGAATCGCTGTTGCCACCATAGATGATCGAAACGGAATAACCTTCGGGGATTTCTCCAGCGTAAACGTGATCCCTTGGCGTATGATCAATAAAGTTGTGCGTCTTATACCGGATAGTGAACATCTACCCTCTAAGTGATACACTTATTTCATCTAAAATTTAAAGTAGACAGGAACACTTGTGGACAATCGCGGCATCAAGTTTTGGGCAGCATCCCAGTCTTTCGCTAAGGCTGCTGGAAACTGCCCGTGGTGCGGTGATAAAGTAGCAACGTTTTCCTGGGAGCACGGAGTTTGCTCGTTCTGCGAAATATTCCGTATAGCTCAAAAACCCATGGCAAGCGATGAGTTTATTAGCTCTGGTATGCCGGATAAGTCTAATCACCCCGGAATTCCGGATCATGAGTGCTAGTCGTGCACGAAGAACTTTTTCACGGAGTTAGTCGTTGCCCGCTATGCCTATCATCCTTTGAATGGTCATGCGCTTTCGATACGTGGGAACATGCTCAAGAGTTCGGACAGTTCGCACATCAGACACAATGTCCCGATTCTGCACCCAGATCTCAAGAGGTAGAGGATATGCTTATGCAAAAACTCCGCCTTAACACCAAGCCCCGTTGGCCTGGTGATTACCACATCTAAGGTGTCTGGAAAATAATCTTTTTATTTAAAAACTTGGCGAGTGTCATGTTAAAGCTTTCTGTTCCGGCGTTTTATTTAACGTAATATATTATGATGTACTGAAAAAACGCAGCAGACGCGAGAAACGCAACATACATTATAATGATGTCTTTGATTATTTTGTTTTTCTCGGAATCTTTTTTCACAACCCTCCCCTCCTTCGAAATTAATAACGTCAGGCCCTGTGCAGGATAAAACAGTATTTGCCGAGAAACAAAAAATATGAAAGTTTTACCAATCGGTCCCTATCTAACAGTCGAACGCGATATGACGAAAGTACATAAGCAAGGAGCTATCTGGATACCTGATAGTGAAGTTCATGATCATTATGTAGGAACAGTGATCGAGGTAGGGGAGGGCTACGTATCACCCTCCGGAGTTAAAATCCCCTTAGAAGTAAGCGTTGGTGACAGAATTTCCTACCGAGCTGAACATGGTACGAGCATTGTTCGTTCGGACGGAACAGAGACCCGGATTCTAAAGGAATCCGAAGTGCTCTGCATCCTTACTTAGCGGTAGTTTCCCTTGTTCCCGGAGGTAGCTGATCGATCTCTTTCGCACCGGGCGGAAGCTGATCCAGAACTTGACCGGGAGCATTTGAAGCGGGAGCCTGTTGCTCTGCTGTTGGCTCATTTCCCTTGGGATTGGAAACAGCGTTCCCGCTTTCGTCTACATGCATTTTGTCGACGTATAAAATATTGTGCATGTGAACATAGTAAGCGGCGTTTCTTTTATTTTTATAAGCTTCACCGAATGGTAATGTTCGGCCAGCTTCTTCGGCTTTTCTATTTATTTTGGCCGTGTGAAGACCACCCCTTATAAATTTCTTCACGGCGTGCTTTATCTGATTTTTTTGCGAAAACGTTACGCCGGGAGAACCAAAGAAAAATACAGATCTAAAGATTTGATTAAATTTTTCTCTAAGTACACCATGCGTCTCAATTTCTGATTCGTTGTTTTCGATCAAACCTTGTGAACGCAAAGCGTCTTGGATCATGGCGTAACCTCCTATCCATATTCTTCCGGTAGAGTTTAGACTCTGAAGGATTTTTTCGCTGTTTGGTACGTTGTCATTTTTATTGAACATCGTACGAAAACCACCTGGGGTATTTGGATCTTGTGCTGGCGCAGAAAGTGTAGATACGGTGTTTAGCGCCGATAGCGCACCTGGCTGTAGGGTACCCGTTGCGAGTTTTTCTAAAGCCGCGAAACCGTCTACAATATTATCGCCTGTAAATCCATTGTAAACATTGCCAAATTCCCCCAGCTTTCTATCTGGGAAGAAAATAGGAGTGTACGCTTTTGATGCGCGCTTGTCTCCGTATTGCACGGCAAATGGCTTCTTTGGATCCGTTTTGTATCCACGGTCTTGATTGTATTCGTCTACGGCTGCGCGTGAAGCTCCACCGATTTCCGGATTTTTTAATCCGAGTTTAAGCCATAAAAGATCGTTGCCTTTTGTAAACGGCCAAAAGAAAATAAGCTTTGTAATCCAAGATCCGGCCTTAACATTTTCGTAGTCTCCAAGACCAGATCGAACAATCCGTCCCACTTCATCGTCGGTAAATTTTCCGGTTTCACGAAGAGCGGAACCAAGCGCGTCCGAAACAAACTTTTCTCCACCGAAAGTTACGGCACCATTCCAGGCCCAATTCTCGGCTAGAACTTTGTCTACAAATTCTATGCCTCTAACTTCGCTCCAACTTTTCAAGAGAAGGTGATCGGTATCACCACCTAAGAGGGACATTCCACTACCGCCCATTGCGGGAGCATGAACACCCATTGCGGCGTGCTGTAGGCTTCTTTGGTTCGCCATCTCGATAGCTACTTCAAGTCTTTTGGGCATAGCCATTTTTGTTTTTTCGTAAAATGCTTTTTGCCCCTCCATTACTAGGCCTTTTCCGACTTGACCAATGAACGAACCGAGTACACCATTTGCTTTTGCTTGAGATAGCGCGTTGAAAGGAACGTTTCCAAGGATGTGGACAGAAACGTTTAGTAATTGACCACGCCGAACACCATCCGCAAACGATGCAGCAAATTTGTGAAGACCAGTCATTTTGACCATTTTTGTTTGGGCTTCGAAAT
>JAYWDR010000555.1:0-8498 GCA_043779735.1 Cyclobacteriaceae bacterium
AGCCGAAATACAATACGAAGGAACACCACTTTCATACTGTCAACACAGAAGGCGCGCAATGCATCAGCTGCCACATGCCTTCCAAAACTTTTATGGGCAATGACCTTCGCCGTGACCACAGCTTCCGCGTGCCGCGCCCTGACCAGTCGATCGTCTATGAAACACCCAACACCTGTTCTAGCTGTCACAAAGACAAATCACCTGCGTGGGCTGCTGACGCCATAAAGAAATGGTACGGCCCGGTTCGCGCCTACCATTTCTCCGACGACCTCCTGCCCGGCAGCCAGCTGATAGACAAAAGCGAAAAACACCTGGTGAAATTGCTGCACGATACACTTCAGCCTGAGATTGCCCGCGCCACAGCGGCACAGTACCTCGGCAATATCATGACACGGCCTTCTGCTGACGCACTTCTCGGTTCACTTCAGGACAAAAAAGCCCTGGTCCGCTATCATTCTCTGCGGTCATTGGAACATTTCCCCGCTCAGGTATGGGAACAAAAGGCCGCTCAGAACCTTAGCGATAAAGTGCGTGCCGTCCGCATAGCCGCCTCCGACCTGTATCATCGAATTCCACCTGCTAAGATTCCGACTGCCGCGAGAACAGCATACGCCTCAGCGGATGGTGAGAACAGAAGATTTTTGCGTTACCAGACCGACTTTGCTGTGGGCAACGTTATGCTTGCTGACTACCACCTGCAGGGCAATGATCAGATGACCGCTATCGTTCATTATGTGCGTGGACTAAAAAAAGACAGCCTCATGAATTATGCGCGACTGAATCTCTCTGCGGCCTACAACAGCGTCAGTAAGAATCCTGAGGCATTGAAAGCCCTGCAAGAAGCGGCAGTCATTGATCCTCAGAACGATCGTATTTTTTACAACCTGGGCCTCTTGTATTATGAACTCAAGGACATCCCGTCTGCAATGAAAAATTTTCAGATTGCCGTAAGGTTAGGTTCGGACAACACCGGGTTGTACTACAACTACGGACTGTTGCTTCAGCAGCAGGGAAAACTGAAAGAGGCTGAACAAATGCTGTTGAGGGGGTTTGCTGTGGACCCACAGGCTGTCAATATCAACTATGCTCTGACCTATTTCTACATGAATCAAAACTCCCCGGAAAAAGCCAGGAGGCATGCTCAAGCGCTGAAAATGGCCGATCCCGGGAACCCGGACTACCAGCCGCTGTTCAGGGCACTTGGACTGATGTAACAAACCCCCGACATTCCTGTTAAGGAATTATTACTTCTTCTGCCCTCATGAGATTGGTCATCCACGGTTGTGACTAAACTGATAGTTCGAGAAAATATTTTTATTCTAATTTTCTATCTTGTCAAGCAATATTTAATACCCTAAGCCTATGTGCGAAAAAATCAACATCCCCTTACATCGGCTTTTGTAATTGTCCTGTTTACTTTTTCGGGCGCCATCGCACAGAACGATGAGCTTTCGCTCAAAATCAGTAGGCGGAAGCCGCCAATCTTCAAAAACTGAAGGCCTATATCTGGAAACGAAAATCGGATGTCATGCTGGACGATGCTGCTAATAGCAGCTTCCTGCCTTGCGCAGGCACAGCAAAAGAAGACGGGTACGTCAACTCCAGCAGGCAAGCCCAACATCAACAAGACCAAGCCCGCGCCGAGAGATCCGCATAATAATTAACGCTTGGGCTAAAGCTGGCGCCTTTGTGAAACTTTGTGGAAATGAAATTTCGCTCTTGAGGCATTTGAGAATTCTAAATTCCGGAAAACAAATCCAATTACACAAAGCAGCACAAATGGGGACACAAAGTTTCACAAAGGATGCAACGAGAAAACAACCGGCTTTTCTATAATCAGCAATTGCCGTAGCTTTATCATACTATAATGCCCCTTGTCCCCGAAATCCGCACCACCCTCTTCTCAAGCCTGAAATCAGCGCTGGAGAAGTGTGCGCCGCCTATGGTGGTTAGCAAGGACAAGAAAGACGTCTACGAACTCATAGGCAACAAGCCTGTTCCCTATGGTAGTAAAAAAACCATCGTCCCGGGCATGTATTTTTCTTCCGTCGTAGCCCGCAAGGACATGGTCAGTTTCTATTTCTTTCCTCTGTACTTTCACGAAAAAGACTTTGCAAAAAGCATTCCTACCCTGATCAAGTGTCTGAAGGGAAAGACCTGCTTTAATTTTAAAAAGCCAGAGCAAGTGGTACGAAAGGAATTGGATCTGATGCTGAAGCAAGGTGGGCAGGCGTGGAAGAAAAATGGATATATGAAATAACCACCCGAAGATAAGTTTACACCCCCGTAATTAGAATTTGAGAGGCATGTATAAGAAAATAGTAGTCATCGTTACACCACTACTGCTGTTGGCCATAAGTAATATCTGTGCCCAAGATCCCGCAAGCGGCTTCTATGTTCTGATAGAAAATAAAACCAAATGTACCAACCTGGTACACACGCTCAGTGGAGAGAAAATATTCTGCCTGCCAAAAGATCCTGTTATTACAGAATCAGAATTCGAACAGGTGGGTCCCATAGTGCTCGACAAGGCCAGCGGGCAGAAGCATTTCGATCTAAAGCTTTCTGCAGCTGGATTTGAAATTCTAAAAACATTGGCCGGTAAGCTTCCGGATTCCCAAGTGGCACTGGTTATCGGTGGCCATGTATCAGGAACTTATCAAAGCAACGGCAAGGTCATCAACAGGACATTGACCATACGCGGCGCCATCGATTCACCTGATATCATCTGGATGCACGACAAGATTAGGAAGAAAAACTAAGCCAAGATTGTTTCCATTTTCAGCAAATATTCTGGCTGATAAGTCAAATCGGTTTGATTCTAATCACTTTAACCAATCTGGTGCGAACAAGCTATCGCAGTGGGTTGTCAGGGAGCTAAAAAAATCATTGGACCAAAATTCACATAAAAAAAGCCAGGCATAAACCTGGCTTCGGCTAACTATTGTGACCCCGGAGAGATTCGAACTCTCGACCCATTGATTAAGAGTCAATTGCTCTACCAGCTGAGCTACGGAGTCATTGTGGGATCTGAGGGATTCGAACCCTCGACCCCTACCCTGTCAAGGTAGTGCTCTAAACCAGCTGAGCTAAGACCCCAAACGAGGGGCGAAGATAGTAAAAACGGCCTTTGCAGGTTAGCCCTGAAAATTTATTTTCTTGTGACTCCCATCGCAAAAAGGCTTATTGGATGACCCGCCACAACGACAGAAAGCTGTCGCGTTATTTTTCCTGGTGACATGTCCTTGCGAATCTTTAATGCTGAAATTGCCAATCTTTCATAAGATTCGATGTTTGTGAATGCCTTATTAAATTGACATCAACTGTTAACCACCAGGGAAGTCACCACTTCAATCGGGCTTGTCAACACTTTGTGCACAGGACAAAGCTTTGCGATCTGCAACATGCGTGTCCGTTGATCTTCCGTGAGATGGCCAATTATTTTAACGCTGGTGTTAAAAAGTGTTCTGCCCTCCTCGTCTGTGGTTGATACTTCTACCTGTATTTGCTCCACATCAAAGTTCTTGCGGTTTGCATACATGCGGAGTGTAATAGCCGTGCATGAAGCAAGTGACATGCGGAGAAAATCCCCTGGCTGCGGGCCCAGATTACTACCTCCAACATCTTCAGGCTCATCGGCAATGATTTTATGATTCCTTGCTTTTAGCTCGGTCCTGTACGTCTCTTTGCCAATGGTGGCAACCATAATTTTTTCTTCCATTATCAAAATGTTTTGTTCATGACAAATGATTTCCGGGTGTACCGTTCGCGGGGAGCCAGTTCACGCTGCTTCAGATTGTCTGGGAGCTGCCGCGGATCCCCTAAATATCCAACGGCTATCATTACCACCACCACGTGAGAATCCGGGACATTCAAATTTACTCTTGCTCTCTCGCGATCGAACCCTCCCATTTGATGCACATTCAATCCCAGGTGAGTAGCCTGTAAAGAAAGTAATGCGTTGGCGGCACCCAAGTCATAGCTCGCTGAACCATTGGGCTTGTCATTCCAAATAAAATTCTTTCGCACCATACTAAGGATTAGCAAGGGGGCCTTCTCTGCCCAAATTCTATTGCCCTCCACAAGGGCATCGAATAGCCTTCCCCAAAGCTCGGGTTGTCCCTTGGTTGCATAAATGTAGGTCCACGGTTGCTCGTTGGAGCTTGAAGGCGCCCAACGAGCTGCCTCGAACAAAGACTGTATTTTTTCGGATTCAATAGACCTATCTGAGAAGGCTCGTCCGCTCCTTCTTTCCAAAATCGTTTCCAGAACCGGCATTTCCAATTCTATTGAGTTGTCTATTATAGCAGCAGTTGCTTCCATATTCAATCTACACTTTCATTAAAACAATACAACAAGTTATTCTAACACAAAAATAGGCTGAGTGTTTATTTTGAAAATTTAGGAATACCCCACATGGCCATTCCTCCAGCAATAAGATGCATAGGAATCGTCAGCAATGGAAATCCTTGCTGTGCAGTACTTCCATCGGGCATTACAGGCTGCATAGGGCCATACAAACTGACAAGGGTAAATACACCACTGACAACAAGGAAAATCATTTTACCGATGTTTGAATACTTCACTAACAGAAAATAGAGAATGGCCCCGATCAGCAAAGGAAACAGGGACGACATGATTACACCAAAAATAAAATTGGGTGGTGCCATACTTCCTAACGATTGAGCGACAAAATTCCACACCAGGTTAAGAGGTGCAGCGATTGCGCCAGAGATCAGTCCACCCTTGAGGGCCTGAGTAAACGTTGGTTTCTGAGTTTCCATGAATGTTCAGTTTTGATTTTTAGGTTTGGTTTTTGATTTGTTTAAGGGCATCTCTAAAAACCTTGCCTTTTATGGCCTCAACCCGTCACCCTTCTCCGGAAGAGATGGGTACAAGGAGTTTTTAGAGGTGCCCTTAAGTGAGTCAATTTGATCCTTCTATAAGCACACCCATTTTTCCCATTTGATAATCCCGCATGGCTTCCATTATTTGAGTTTGCGTGTTCATCACGAATGGTCCATACGATACTACTTCTTCATTCAGTGGTGCCCCACTGAGAAGCAACACCCGTGTATCTTCAAGTGCTTCGATAGTTATTCCTTCACCATCATTTCTAAAATGTACGATGTTCAATCCTTCCACCAACCCAAAGCCATCCACCGTAAGTTTCCCATCCAGCAAGTATATCAACACGTTGTGATGAGCCGGAAGAGGAATCGAAATTTTTCCCCCTTTCTTGAATTCAACTGTTGCAGCATTCACTTCAGTGCTAGAATGAATTGGGCCTTTCAGATTGAGTACTTCACCAGAAAAAACTTTCACGCTCACTTTTCCGTCCTCGCTCACTTTTCCGGGAGCTTCGTTCACACTCAACGGAAAATAGGCTGGCTGATCCATTTTGTGATCGGAGGGTGTGTTGATCCACAGCTGAATGATCTCCTGCCTGCCGCCGATGTCGTGAATGTCGCGCGGGGGCCTTTCACTGTGAATGATTCCCATTCCGGCATTGATCCATTGCGCGCCGCCTGCATAGATAACACTATCATTGCCGCGACTGTCACGATGGTGGACTCCGCCTTTGAAAATGAATGTCACCGGAGAAAATCCACGGTGGGGATGCGGGCCAATGCCCTCATGGTCCGGGTCGATATTCGAAGGCGTCTTGATGTCTGCATGGTGGAGCAAGAGAAAAGGATCAATCTGTTCTACCTGTTTTGTTGGTAAGGGCTGACGGACAGGAAATCCGCCCATGTCCACCATTTGGGAGTATAATAATTGTGATACGGTTCTATTTTTCATAGTCTTGTTTTTCACCGCAGAGGCGCGGAAACGCAGAGAATATTGCTGAGACTTTGCGTCTTGGGGCGTTGGCGTGAAACTTTGATTGCTAAAAGGATTTCACGCAAAGCCGCAAGGGGCGCAAAGTTAATTAGCCTACTTCATCGGAACATCCATCAACAGCACTTCAGCATCACTGTCTGCTCCGAGAGAAATGCTTTCCACATCCGTCAGGCCAAATCCATCGCGTTTGTTCAGTTTTTGTCCATTGATGGTAACATCACCTTCAAGCACAAAGGCATACACGCCATTGCCACTCTTCTTTATCTTGTATTCCACTTTGATTCCTCTCTTCAAATTTCCCAAATGAAACCAGGCATCCTGGTTGATCCATAACGAAGAACCTGCAATCTTTTCAGGTGAAACAACAGTTTGAAATCTATTCATGCGGTCTGCAGCAGTAAATTCCTTCTGGTCGTATCGCGGTGAAATGTTCCTTTCTTTTGGAAAAATCCAAATCTGAAGAAAATTCACGTCCTCTGTGTCCGAGGCATTTTTTTCGCTATGGGCAATTCCTGATCCCGCGCTCATGATTTGAACTTCGCCTGATCTAATAATTCCATGACCTCCAGTGTTGTCGCCATGTTCGAGAGAGCCTTTCAATGGGATTGAAATGATTTCCATATTGTCATGCGGGTGTTGCCCAAAACCCCTGCCTGCTTTGACAACATCGTCATTCAAGACACGTAATACGCCAAACTGCATTCGCGATGGGTCGTGATAGCCAGCGAAACTGAAGGTATGATGGGAATCGAGCCAGCCGTGGTTGGCGTGGCCTCGGGTGTTGGCTTTATGAATCGTGTTCATGATAGGAGTGCCTGACAAAGATATAGATACAATTGTTGTATTTACAACTATTTAAGACCATTAGTTCCTTAACAAAAAAAATATCCTGGCTGCTGCATTGTAGCGTCTGTGGGACGATTTTTGAATCAAGCGGGCCGCAGCCTGAACATCAGTGCGGTGCACTCGGTGCTGACTCGATTGGAGAACAAAGGGTACCTGAAATCAAAAATGGGCGACCCCTCGCAGGAACGCGGCGGCCGGAGAAAAAGAATCTTTAACCTCACCGCAGCAGGAAAACGCGCACTGGAAGAAGCTAACGAGATGAGATCGCAGTTGTACAGTCAGATACCGAAAATGGCCTTGCAGTTTCAATGGGCCTGAAACGAACACCTCCCCGCTGGGCGGATCGCTTTTTGGAATGGTATTGCAACCCTCTCCTTCTGGAAGAGATCCAGGGGGATGCTTACGAGTTGTTTTACAGAACCACCTTACACAGTGAGCAAAAGGCTCGTTGGCTGTTTATTTGGAATGTCATTCCATTCTTTCGGTTGAACAATATTCGGAGGAGAAAACGAGAATACCAACCTTCCATTCCCATCGCTATGCTAAAAAGTTATTTGATCACCGGCTTACACAACGTATCGCGCCATGCGGTACCTTCCTCCATCAATATCATAGGGCTAGCCATCGCCATCGGGTGCGCCATCACCATTTATCTTCTGCTCGATTCATATTATCATCTGGATAAGTTCCACAATAAAGGCGGCAGGCTGTACCTGGTGATGAACGAAGGAAAGGTGCAGAAAAACCGGAGAAATGGGTCCCATCTCCGTACCGGTTAGGCCCCGCTATTAAAGACAATGCGGCAGTGGAAACGGCCGTACGCATAGAACTGCAAGAAGGAAGCAATGTGCGGCACAACGATGCCGTGTTTAGCGAGCGCATTTGGTTTGTGGATGATGATTTTTTTGATGTGTTCAGTTTTTCAGTAAAAACCGGCGACAAAAATTCCTTGCACGACAAGAGTCACATCGTCGTCACTGAGGGCATGGCAATCAAATATTTCGGAAACGAAGACGCAGTTGGTAAAATTCTATCGATCAAGTTTAGCTCGGGTCAAAAAGAGGAATTTACCGTGGGCGCGGTAGTGGATAAAATCTCTGACAATTCGAGTATGTTCTTCAACTTTCTGCTCTCGACCGAAAAGCTGGAAGACCTGAAACTGATGGATACAGAGTCGTGGAAAACCTTTACTAATGCCAGCCGGATCTGAAAGCCAGGTCAGTTATCGGAACCTGGTCACCACAATCAAATACCATGAACAAACCGTGAACCTCTCACGTTTTCCGGTCGATTTTGGCTACATGGAAACCATGAACCTGCGTTTGAAGGAAGGGCGGTTTTTTGATCGTGCCATTCAATCCGATAAAATTGAATCTGTCATAGTCAACGAGTCATTTGTGAAGAAGATGGGCTGGGAGAATTATTGTATTTTGTGTCAGGTCAGCATCCGAAAAGTTTTCGGCGCAAGCATCTTTTCCATCTTCAAGTTAATGAACGGCGATTACCTCTGGATTGTGGTGATTGCCTTTACCGCTGGCGCCCCACTGGGTTTCTGCCTGATGAACAAAATGCTTTTTCCACACAACTAAACCGTGTGGCTCATGAAAATCCGACCGAGACATTGCGGAGCGAATAATGAAATTGTTGGCCACGGACGGCTGCCAACGGATTCAAAAGTAATACTTGGCATGCCCATCGGTGTAAATTCGTGTAATCCGTGGCTAAAGACCACCTTGACTTCCTGTGCCGGCTGGCGTCTGAGGTGAAAAATCAACCCCTCAGCTTATCCAAAATCCGGTTCAGTTCCT
>JAYWDR010000556.1:0-2950 GCA_043779735.1 Cyclobacteriaceae bacterium
CTGACATTTCCATTTTCGGCATCTTCACACCCTTCCAAAATTTCGGGGTGAAAGCACTCACCATCGCGCTGATTGCCGCCCTTACAACTGTGAACTGTCGTGGACTCAAAGGAGGTGAAGGATTAAGCCGCTGGGTTTTGATTTTAGTTATCATAAACATTGTCATCATTATCATCCTTGGGCTTACTATTGGTGGTGGAAGCATTCACAATCTCCAAACCCCTGCAACAGGCTTTGTGGAACGGCCTTGGTACGACAGCGGTCTCATCCAGGGTATGTTTGCTGCCATGCTCGCTGCCTTCTGGGCATTTGAAGGCTGGGCCACGACGGGCTATATTGGGGGTGAAATAAAAAACCCAAACAGAAACCTACCGTTGGCATTGGTCTTCGGTGTACTATTTGTGATGGTGGTTTACGTCGCCATCAACTTCACCTATCTTTTTGTATTGCCTATCGATCAAATCGTGGAGGCTGGTAAAACACAAAACACGATCGCTGCCGTAGTCGTTGTAAACCATTTCCTGGGAAGTGGCGGCGCCTTATTTATTTCAATTCTTATCCTGTTCACGACGTTTGGCGCTACCAATACTACGGCCCTGATGCCGCCACGATTATATTACTCCATGGCACGTGAAGGGATGTTTTTCAAATCCGCGGCGTTCATTCATCCTACCTCTCATGTTCCTACCAATGCGTTTGTTATCCAGGCAATATGGGCAAGTGTATTGGTACTTTCAGGAAGCTTTGATCAGCTCACGGACATGCTGGTATTTGCCTCGTTTATATTTTATGGAGCTACCGCTCTCGGCGTCTTTATCCTTCGTCACAGGATGCCCGATGCTCCGCGCCCGTACAAAGCCTGGGGTTATCCGATTGTGCCCGCCATATTTATCTTGTTTTGTCTTGCCCTGATCATCATTACCCTCTTTGGCAAACCAAGGGAAGCCTTGCTCGGCCTGGGACTTATGTTCACTGGAATTCCGTTTTACTACTATTGGAAAAGTAAAATGCCAGCCGGTCAGCAATAGTCTCCTATGCTACAATTTTTCCTTAAGCGGCATATCTCCCATTTTACGATCCGTTAACTTTAAACTCTGAACTCGGAACTCGGAACATTTTAAACTTTAAACAGTCTTGGAAACCATCGAATTCTCCGGCATCATCGGCATGATTGCATTGGGTGCATTGGCAGTTAACTTTTTTGTAGGGATTTGCATCTGGTCCAATGTGACGTACAGTTTGCCTTATAAACTTAGTTTTCTACAACTGCATAAATTCACAGGGTATACTGCCACCATCACCATCCTCTTGCACATCGTATTGATTCCGCTGGATCCGTTATCCGGATTTTCCTGGACTGACTTGTTGCTGCCGGCGTGGACGGAACATCAACCCCTGGCCAATACCTTTGGCTCTGTTGCTCTTTACCTGATTGGGGTGGTGGTGGTCAGCTCATACTATAAAGATAAGATTCGCTTGCCCCTGTGGCGGACGCTGCATTTCTTCTCCTACTTTGCAGCCGTACCGCTGATTCTTCACAGCGTGATCACTGATCCCAAATTAAAAGACAGACCTATCGATTGGTTCGATGCTGAAAAGATTTTCGTTTTGCTGTGCTGTCTGATTATTGTCGGGCTTTCCTGTTTCCGTTTTTTCATAAAGAAAAGACCAACCGCATGAGTCGAGGACGTAAGACTCTAGACATTAAACCTTGAACTCTGAACCCTGAACTCTGAACTCATAAAGTTTTATTTTCTTTTAAGCGCCAGGAGGGGTATGGTCCCAAGATAGGCCAACGTACGAGTCACACTTCTCGCAAATAATTTTTCAACCAAACTCAGGTGATGGGTAAACGCCGTGAGAAGGTCGGCATTGGTCGCTTTGATATAGCGGTCTATGGCCGCCGGAATATTATCATCGATGATTAATTTAAAGTCCAGCTTGTTATAGTTCATCTTGTTGATGATCGTCTCTACCGAATTTCTGGAAGCCTCCACTTCCTTATCGACGACGGGAACCACATGGATCATATGAATGTGGGAGTCGTATATTTTTGCAAAATCGACAATGAGGTCCAATTCCTTTTGGACATTCTTTAAATCCGAAGCGTAGACAATATGCTGAAGGTTTTTATAGTGGGCAAAATCAGGGATCGCGAGCACGGGCACATCACTTTCATCGATTACCGACACCGTCGTCCCACCCATCCTCGCCTTCTTCAATGCAGAAGCGCCCCGAGAACCCATCACCACCATGTTCGACGGATTTTTGTCAGTATATCTCCTCACCATTTCTGCAACCGTGTGGGCACGAATGGCTTTAAATTGCAGTTTATAATTTCCCTTCACCTCGGCTCGAAGTTCAAGCATCAGTTCAGCTCCCTCCTCTTCAGCGATTTTTGCTATTTCCTTCTCTATTCGTTTCAGCTTTAAATTAGTCTTGGACGACCCTTCCACGCGTACAATGTTCAGAATCGTAAATTCCGCATTCAGAGGTGCCGCCATCTTTAATGCAAATTTCATGGCCACCTTGGAAAGTGGTGAAAAATCTGTCAGAAGAACAAGTTTAGGAGCAGGCATATACAGATTTAGTTTAAGCAAAATTAACCCATTCGCCCACGAAGAACAAAAAAAACTCTTCTTCTTGGAATCCTGATCAAATTCACTCTTACCTTGTAATGAATACTAAGCTAATAAGCTAATGAAAGCGCCCTCAACGATCATCCTACTTTTTTCAATCCTGCATTTATCATCTGTCCGTTGTTCCTCTCAACAAATCGATCTTGCCAACATTCAAAATAACATCAAAACACTCGCCAGTGACTCCCTGCAGGGTCGGGGAACCGGCACCGAAGGCGAGCGCATGGCGGCGGCCTTTATTGTGAAGCAATTCAAAAAGTTAAAACTCAAGCCAACTGGAGATAACAATTCCTTTCTGCAGGCTTTTGAAT
>JAYWDR010000557.1:0-2947 GCA_043779735.1 Cyclobacteriaceae bacterium
GTTTTGGATATGGTGTTTGGTTCCGGCATGCAGGTACTGGGAAGCACTTTTTGTATTTTGGGCTTGACCTGGGGAGTTCGACGCAGTGAAGTACTGCAACACATGTTTCTTTCCGACAATCAAACGCTTATACAAAAGGCTACCTTCTTTTGGATAAGATGGATTATTCCGTTGGCGCTCCTGGCCGTGTTGGCTTTGTATGTGTATGATGTCGTTGTTTAGAAAATCGTGTGTATATTTCTATTCGGTTTATCCAAAGTTGTTTCAAATTAAAAAAGAGTGGATTATGAAAAAGGAAAAAGATAACATTGAGCTTGACGCCGTCGAGGACCATGACGGTATCATGATCATCCGGGGCGGTGGTGGAAAGCGCGATTGGAACGGCATCCATTACAAGCAGGGCATGTCTGCAAAAAATGTTGGATCAACCAAGTTATCGGTCAATATCGCGACCATTCCTCCGGGTGGGGTAGCCAAAGCGCACATTCATGATGGATTTGAGTTGATGCTGTATATCCTGGAGGGAAACGTCCGGCATGAATACGGTGATAAACTGAAAAAAGTACTTGAAAATAGTGCAGGTGATTTCATCTACATTAAATCAGGGGTGCCGCATGAAGTATTTAATATGAGCGACACCGAGCCGGTGGTTGCGTTCGTCTCGCGTTCCAGCGCTAGTGAATGGGATAACATTGTTCCGTATGACCGGGAAAAGGGTATTGTTATTATTGAATAAGTTCACAACGCCAATAATCATATGAAATCAGAACAAGATAAAGGAATTGACTCCGTCAACCAGGATTTTAAGAAATACGAACAAGTCAACAAAGGGCAGACCTACCATCTGGTCGAGAAGGAAGGGGAGGATCAGTTTGATGACGAATACAAGATCAAGACGTGCGACATGAATTTGTTTTTTCACGGCGGTGAAGCAGGCAAGAAGGAATTTGCGACACAACTTGGAGAGGCCATGCGGGGCATAGGTTTTGCAATCCTCACTGGACACGGTGTTGACCCGGCACTCTATGATGAGGCGGAGAAAAAAACAGCCGAAGTATTTGAGACCACGACGCGTGAAGAACGAATGAAGTATCACGCTGAAAGATTTGGGTCAGTAAACCAGGGGTATTTTCCTATGAAGGAGACGACCATCATTCATCCGGACCTGGTAGAGGGATGGGTGTTTTGCCGCAGGGCCTTTAATTTGGATAACTCACCATCGTACAAGGAGTCAGACTTTTGGCCACGGCCGGGGTATGAACCTTTTTTCAGAAAGATGGTCCTTCAGCACGAAGCCCTCATCCTTCCCATCATGCAGAGTATCCTTCGTTACCTGGGGGTTGATCCTAAATTGTACGATAGGAAGTTTACGAAAACCAATTTCGGTTTCCGTCTCAATTATTATCCACCCATTGAAGCCACGGATGATGCCTCTGGAGCGGGGCGCATGCTGGGCCATGAGGATGTCGACTTTTTTACCATTCTCCCCGCTCAATCGGTAGATGGACTTCAAGTACTTAACAGAAAAAACATGAAGTGGATCCGGCTGGAGGCGCCCAAGGGAAGTATTGTGTTGAACACCGGGGACTACATGCAGCGCATCACCAACGATCTTTTACCTTCCACTACCCATCGTGTGAGCAAGCCAAAGAACCGGGCTATGAACAATAGACCCCGGATCAGCTTTCCGATGGCAGTGTATGTGTGGGAGAAAGAAATGCTGGAAGTGCTTCCGAACACAGGAGTAGCGAAATATGAGCCCATCGAAGCGGAGACTTTTCACACACGCATCACCAGTAAGTATTATGGAGATGACTATGCGAAAAAACCAACCTAGCCTTCACCTGAGTAAAGTACCCACTAAGTCATTACATAGATATGTAAGGGCTCATTAAAAATCTAACTGTTTGCTAAAGGACTTAATCCGTTTTTCTGCCATTTTACAATATTCCTTTGAAACATCTATTCCAATCCAATTTCGTTTCAAAAGTTTTGCGGCAATAGCGGTAGTCCCTGAACCCATAAATGGGTCTAATACAGTCTTATGTGTTGTAGATGAGATACAATTCATTGGTAATTCGAGCGGAAATGGTGCAGGATGTTCATTATCTCTCTCCTGTGTTATTTCCCAAATATCAGTTAACTTATTTGCACCTTCAGCCAATTTGAAATGAGGCTTTGCGATCAAATAAATGACCTCGTAAGTAGGAAGAAAATAGCCGGCATTGAAATTAATACCGCCCTTTCTTCTCCAAATTATTATTTGCCTAACAGGAAAGCCCTCAACAATATCATGTCTATCCTGTAAAAGTCCACCTTGGACGCGCCACTTATGATTATAAAAAATAGCACCATCATCTTGTAAAATCCTCATCATTGACTCAAGGCATCTTCTTTGCCAACGAGAGTACTCATCATGGGGCATATTATCATCATAATTCTCGTAGCCATTGATCAATTCCGCGTTAGCCCACTTCCCTCCCCGACCATCATTCATTCCGTTACCGGTTGAATTTTTTAAATTGTAGGGAGGTGAAGTAACTATAACTCCGACAGACTTTTTTGGCATCTTATCCATAAAGTCAATACAATCAGCATAATGAAATTTATTGAGTAAACTGTTGATTGAGGGTACTGCTACAGTCAGGTCCAACACAAGTTCTTTCATCGCGTGTTATTTGCTTTGAAATATAGTTTAAAAAGCAATTTTAGTAAAGGTTTTTGACAACTATAATAAGGACAAAAAAGAAGCCAATTAAGACGCACCATTGCGGCGGCCGCACTTGGTGACACTCAAACCAAAGCTTTTGAATAAGACCAAAGTTTACTTGCTATTCTGATCGCAGCGTCTCAGAAGGATTTTTCTGTGCTACTTGCAGCGATTGATAGCTGACTGCAGCCAAGGCGATCAGCAGGCAGCTAAATCCAGAGAGGAAAACAACCCAGG
>JAYWDR010000558.1:0-8466 GCA_043779735.1 Cyclobacteriaceae bacterium
TTGAAAACATGGATCACTTTGTGCCATGGACTAATCCCGCCTTGATCAGGAATGCGGTGCTGGAATTGATTGCAAAACGAAAAGCTGTACAATAAATAATCTACCCCGAATTATGTTGTATGTAAAGAGGGCTCAATACTGACACAAAATTAATAACAGGCTCAATCACTATTCGAAGACTTTCCTAATCATTCAACTAATGAAAGCAGAAACAATATTTCAAGTTTGCAATAGCGCCGCCCCAATCGGTTGGCTATTAATGGTGGTTGCACCTCGCTGGAAATGGACCAAACTAATAATTCTGTCGGGACTTTATCCGCTGCTGCTGGCCATAGTCTACCTGGCCTTGATTATCCTTTTCTTTGGAGATGCAGAAGGTGATTTTGGATCACTGCAAGGTGTGGCAACGCTATTTCAAAATCCGTTCGCGCTGACTGCCGGCTGGATCCACTACCTGGCATTTGATATGTTCATAGGAGCATGGGAAGTGAGAGACAGCAAGAAGAATGGCATTTCCCATCTACTGATAATCCCCTGCCTATTTTTCACTTTCATGTTCGGACCGGTCGGGCTGCTCATGTATTTTGCCCTACGCTGGCTGAAAACCAAAAAACTGTTGCATGAAGCCGCTTGAATTCATAGTTGAACTGAGGAGAAGAAACGAACCGCTGTTTTGGTTTGGCTGGTTAAACGTTTTTTTGTTGCTGCTCGCAACGGCAATGTTTTTTGCCGACCATACAGTTATCACCGGCATCAATGCCTGGATAAAGCCCGCCAAGTTTGCCATTTCAATTACGGTATATGCCTGGACGTTTGCCTGGCTTCTCCATTATCTTCCAGATCGAGGGAAACGGAAATTCATCGCGCGCGGAATCATTACGTGCATGTTTGTGGAAAATGCCCTGATCTTTATGCAAGCGGCACGAGGCGTGCGCTCTCATTTTAATATCACTACCGCTTTGGATGGAATGATCTTCAGTACCATGGGAGTCTTTATCTTGCTGAATACTTTTATTGTTCTTTACACAATCATTCTGTTCTTCTCTAAGAAGATTGCATTAGAAGCTACACTTCTGTGGGCGTGGAGGGCAGGTCTTATCTTTTTCTTCTTGGGTGGAATATCCGGTGGCGCCATGTCAGCCATGTTGAGGCACACCATCGGAATGGATGACGGAGGCCCAGGCCTTCCGCTTATGAATTGGAGCACCGTTGCGGGCGACATACGGACCGCTCATTTTTTTATGTTGCATGGCTTGCAGGCTATGCCTCTGGCCGCCATAGTATTCATGAAATTATCTCAAGACAACGCAAAATATCTTGTAGTAATTTTTTCAATTATCTTTTTTGGGTTTTGTGTATGGCTGCACTGGCTCGCCTTTCAGGGGCTCCCGCTGTTTTCTTTCAATTGACTATTTCTTCCCAGAGGGACCTATTAGAACTTCAGAGGCTATTCCACTTCTCAAAAAATGAAAAGGCGACACCTTCTCAGCGTCGCCATTCTCAGAGTAGCGCTCAACATTATCGCAAGAATAGAAGCTCCCGGTATTTTACCAATGGCCAGTCTTCATCATCCACCAATAGCTCAAGTCTATCGACGGCATCGCGGATGACATCAAAATATTTCTCCTTGACCTCATCACAATATGCAAATGCACGCTTGTGCGTATCCGTTATTTTGTTAATCCGCTTGCGTGCTTCAACCATCTGCTGCACGCCGAGCTGAATGGTACCTATATTACCTGATATCTCCCGAATGGACTGAATAACAGCTTTATTATCAATGCCTAATCCCTTAAGTCCATTTGCATTTTGAATCAGCTTGTTCTGATAGGTGATGGCAGTTGGAATAATGTGGTTCATGGCTAAATCTCCCATCACACGGCTCTCAATTTGAACGCGCTTGATATACGCTTCAAGCCTGATTTCATTTCGTGCTTCTAATTCTTTATGTGACAACACTTCATGTCTTTCAAAGAGTTGGACAGACTGGTTTGACAGGTAGGCCTCGATGGCGCGGGGCATGTTTTTGATGTTACTTAATCCTCGCTTGGCTGCCTCTTTCACCCACCCTTCCGAGTAGCCATCCCCTTCAAATCTCACCGCCTTCGACTCCTTTATGTACTTCCGCAATACATTTACAATGGCCAGTCTCTTCTCCTCACCCTTATCAACCTCCTTCGTCACTGCTTCATTAAACTTTTCTAACTGATCGGCCACAATAAGGTTAAGTACAGTCATTGGAATAGCACAATTGTCACTTGCTCCCACTGCCCTGAATTCAAATTTATTTCCCGTAAAAGCAAAAGGTGAAGTTCTGTTGCGGTCGGTGGCATCAAGAATGATCTCTGGTATTTGGTCAATCCCAAGCTTCATATACATGTTGTCACCCTTCTCAATCTTTACATTGCCCTTCTTTTCCATTTCATCGAGCACGGCTGTCATCTGGTCGCCAATAAACACCGACATAATCGCCGGTGGCGCCTCGTTGGCTCCCAATCGAAAATCATTGGCGGCTGTTGCTATGCTCGCACGCAACAGGTCTGCATGATCGTGCACCGCCTTCACCGTAGTCACAAAGAAGGTGAGGAAGAGGAGGTTGTCACGGGCGCTGCTTGAGGGTGCGTACAGGTTAATTCCTGTATCCGTGATCAATGACCAGTTGTTGTGCTTACCACTTCCGTTCAGTCCGGCAAAAGGCTTCTCGTGAAAAAGAACCTTGAGGTTGTGTTTCTCTGCCACGCGGCCCATCAAGTCCATCATCAATTGATTGTGGTCGTTCGCTACATTCACTTCCTCAAACAACGGGGCCACTTCAAACTGACTGGGCGCCACTTCATTGTGTCGTGTGCGCACCGGTATTCCAAGGCGCCAGCTTTCAAATTCAAACTCCTTCATGAAATCATATACACGGGAAGGTATCGCACCAAAGTAATGATCTTCCATTTGCTGGCCGCGCGCGGGGGCATGACCAAAGACGGTACGTCCTGCCATCACTAAATCCGGGCGGGCCATGTAGAGCGCTTCATCAATGACAAAATATTCCTGTTCAGCACCCAACGACGCTACTACATGCTGAATGTCTTTATCAAATAATTGGCACACCTTGGTGGCCGCTACATCCACCACCTTCAATGCTTTTAGCAAGGGAGACTTGGTATCCAGGGTTTCTCCGGTATAGGAAACAAACACTGTGGGTATACACAAAGTCTTCCCGTATAAGAACATTGGCGAAGTAGGGTCCCACGCGGTATAGCCACGGGCTTCAAAAGTGCTGCGGATACCACCACTGGGGAATGAGGAGGCATCAGGCTCCTGCTGGACCAGCTCGCTACCCTTAAATTTCTCAATACCTGAAAGTGCGTCGAAAAAAGAATCGTGTTTCTCGGCCGTTCCGCCAGTCATAGGCTGAAACCAGTGCGTAAAATGAGATGCGCCCTTGCTCATGGCCCATAACTTGGCTGCTGATGCCACTGCATCCGCCGTCGTGTCGTCAATCTTGTCGTGGTTCTTGATGGCAGTGGTGACTTTCTGAAAAACTGCTGGCGAAAGCGATGCGCGCATCTGCTCTTTCCCAAATACATTTTCTCCGAAAAAATCGGACACCTTAGGACCTGGGCTTGAGACCGTTACGGGTAGTCGTTCATTCAATTTTTTTAGAGCTTCAAAACGCAAATAGGCCATAGGGTTGTTGTTTTTGACTACTGAATGCCAAAAATAGCCTAATTTTTAAAGTGTAAGGGTATTTTTTGACCCTATTTTATCAATAACTGTATTGATTTAAAGCTATGCATGGTACAAATTGAGCTAATAATAAGACTATCACAGCATTCCTACTCTTCAGAAAGAGCCTGTAGCTCACAGACAATCGCGCGCTACCATAGGAAAAATTCCAGAACGCAATGTCCGAAAGACAGAAAAATTACGGATGGTTGATCATCAGTACCAGGTCAGGATTTTCAAATAAATAAGGCTTTTCAAATACCGTCTCTAATCCTATGGATTGCAATTCGGCTTCATGCTCTTTCCGTGTGATAACGATGATCTTTTTGTCTTCAATGTAGGCCTTCAGGGACTCAATCGGATAAAAATCTAACAATGGACGCTGAAGAGCAAAAACATACGCATCATGGAATTTTCTATATCCAATCACCTCCCTGCCTGATTCATCGATCAATCGCAGACTCTCACCACTCACAGGGTTCTTTGCCATAATCGCAGGCACCGCAAAATAAAATAGCAGTATGCCCACAAGCCAAAACGACAACAAATAGCTCATTATAGATTCCTTCCATTGATTTCTAAAAAGGAAAATCGTGGCTGCGATCGCCCCCATGGAAATGGGTAGAAACAGCCAACCCAATTCTGGTAAATCATAGATCCATTTGTCCTGAGAAATCAATGCGCGAAGTGCAAACGGAACGGCCAGGGCCACCAACAACGCCAACACGCTCGCGGTCTTTCTGGCAACGGTCAGGGGAAAAGGATTCTGAAGCCTTCTTTCAATAAATGCTCCGATAACTATTGCCCCAAACGGTATTCCCGGCGCAACGTAGTTGAGTAAGATGGTTTTAGAAAAGGCAAAGAAGGCAACCACGGTGCTGGCCGCCACAAGACTGAAAAATGGAAGAAGGCTATCCTTTCTTTGCCCCCATGCGCTCTTCGTG
The DNA here is from genome assembly GCA_043779735.1 of Cyclobacteriaceae bacterium. Taxonomy (GTDB): domain Bacteria; phylum Bacteroidota; class Bacteroidia; order Cytophagales; family Cyclobacteriaceae; genus ELB16-189. The sequence continues at coordinate 4,665 of JAYWDR010000558.1, forward strand.
GCTCCCGGCAAATACAATGCCAGCGGAAGAAGCGACGCAAACAGGAAAAAAATCGGAAGCCCCGGGAGCCCGTTGTGTCCCTCCATGGCCAATGAGTAGCGCCCCACATTGTGTTGCATAATAAACCTTGTAGGCCAGGCTCCATCGGTTCTCACGGTTACTGCCGCCCACCACGGCACTGTGATGATCAGGAAAATCATAACTCCCTTCAATACGCTAAGTCGTTTGAGCGTCTCCCATGAGAAATCTTCCAGCAATAGCAAGAACAGCAAGAAAATTATACCAGATAATACTACCGCCACCGGCCCTTTTGCCATGAAGGCCATGGCCATGGATGCGTAAGACAGATCATACATTCTCTTGATCTTACTCTGGTATGCATATATAAAACAAAGCCAGGAGGCCGTAAGAAAGAAAACCAGATAGGGGTCCGGAACAGCAAGATGAAATTCAATAACAAAAGCCAAAGAGCTCACCAAGATCAGCGCTGAAAAAAAGGCAGCCCTCTGATTGATCAATTTTTTTACAAAAAAATAGACGACCCAGACCGTGAGTACTCCCATGATCACAGAGAATACACGTGCAGCGAATGGAAAAATACCAAAAGCCTTATAGGAGGCAATCATAAAGAAATAGTGAAGAGGAGGTTTGTCTGTACGCAATTCCCCATTGAACGTAGGCACTACCCAGTCGCCACGCTGCATCATTTCCATGGCGCAGGCTGAATTCCTGGCCTCATCGAGAATATAAATTGGGAAGCCCCAGAAGTTCGCTCCTATGGATAGCAGAGCCAAAAGAAGGACCAACCACAATTTTTTGTCCTGCATGGGTTTGTCTATTTTTGATGTAAGTAACGTGAAAATAAAATTCTGGCATATACTAATTACTTTAATGGTCATCCTGATTGGCCTGGGATGCTGGCGGATTTCCACCTTCGCGGAAAATGAGCATAACCTAATCGTCAAATTACAAACCCATCAAACGCCTGGTTCTATTGGGTTTTTTCAAGGTGTAACAGATTCTATAAGTTTTGTCAGTCTGGGGATTCCTACAATATTTTTGCTCACCGGCCTGATAAAAAAGAATAATGATCTTGCACGCAAGGGTCTTCTTGTTTTACTGTGCATTGGGTTCACGGGGCTACTCTCCTACGCGGTAAAAAGGACGTTACAGGTGCCCCGACCTTATGAAGTTGATTCGAGGATAGCCAAGTGGAGCGGAGGAACGAACAATTCATTCCCTTCCGGTCATACTGCTGAAGCCACTGCCGCAGCGTTAGGGTTTTCAATAATCCTGTTTCGCACACGGCTTAGCATATTCCTGGCTGCTGCCTGGGCGCTGCTCATCATGTTCACAAGGATCATACTCGGTGTACATAGTTTTACTGATATCCTCGCAGGGATCGTTGTGGGCTTCATGGGCCTGTTGATTATGCAAAGAATCTTTCAACACTTCAGTCCGGAGAAATAACTATGGTTGAATTATCCATCGTCATCACGGTCCTGAATGAAGAGAACAATGTTGGGCCTCTCTCAGGGCAACTGCACGAAGCTCTTAAAAACTATACCTACGAAGTAATCTGGGTCGACGATGGCTCGAATGATCAGACAGCAAGGAACATCAGGAACCAGGCCGACGACCATACAAAGTTAATTGTGCTCACAAAAAATTTCGGACAAACAGCCGCCATGTCCGCGGGCATTGACCAGGCTCAGGGGGAATACATTATCACATTGGATGGCGATCTCCAGAATAACCCTGCTGATATCCCAAGGATGCTGGAAAAACTGAAACGCGAGGATTGGGATGTGGTGACGGGTTTTCGTAAAAACAGAAAAGACGGATTCTTCCTGCGCAAAATCCCAAGTAGGATTGCCAATAGGTTGATTCAATCGATCACAGGAGTAAGTGTACGGGACTATGGATGCACGCTAAAGGTTTTCAAGAGTGTCTATGCCAAAAATCTGGGACTCTATGGCGAATTGCACCGCTTCATTCCCATCCTTCTTGCCCTCCAGGGCGCCAGGATCATGGATGTGGAGGTATCTCATTTTCCTAGAATTCACGGCAAGTCCAAGTATGGCATCGGTCGCACTTTTAAAGTAATGAGCGACTTATTGCTCATGCTCTTCCTTCAGAAGTATTTCAGAAGGCCCATCCATCTCTTCGGCCCCATTGGCATTATCACGTTTATGGCCGGCTCCGTGATTAGCCTTTACCTGTTGGTAGTAAAATTGATGGGTCAGGATATTTGGGGAAGGCCCTTGCTGTTGCTTGGCATATCATTGATCCTGGCGGGCATTCAGTTTCTCACCTTTGGCTTGCTTGCGGAGCTGATGATGAGGATCTATTATGAATCCCAGAACAAAAAGACCTATTCTGTAAAAGAACTATTTCTTGGAAAAAAAGAAGTGGAATAATTTCTGGAAAGTCACCATTAAATGTCTCCTCAGCGGTGCCGCACTCTTTGTAGTATTCCACAGCATCGACCGTCAAAAGTTTATGGCTGTATTCCTACGAGCCAATCCCGCCTGGCTATTGCTGGCACTTCTGCTTTACAATGTATCCAAGGTCCTCAGTTCCTTCCGGCTTAATTACTATTTCTCCGACACGGGATCACATTTGCCTGAACGAGACAACCTTCTCCTTTATTACGTTGGTATGTTCTACAATTTGTTTCTGCCGGGAGGCATAGGCGGTGACGGCTTCAAAGTCTATCTACTGCACCGCGACACCAACGCCCCTCTAAAAAGTCTGCTGCAAGCTGTGCTATTTGACCGATTGAGCGGCATGGTGGCCTTGGGAGTACTAAGCCTTTTGTTTGGATGGATGGCCTTCCCAGAAATTCCATACCACCCATTCGCTCTCATGGCATCCATGCTGTGTTTTCCGCTTTGGTATTTGATGAATCGTCTTTTCGCCAGCAGATTTCAAAAATCATTTTGGTATACCAGCTTACTCTCGTTGAGTGTGCAAGGTATTCAGATACTGAGCGCCTGGTCCATACTGACAAGCCTTGGCATTTTTGATTACACAAGCGCCTACCTCACGGTGTTTTTGGCTTCATCTTTGGTCTCCGTCTTGCCTATATCGATTGGCGGGATTGGCATCCGTGAACTTGTATTTATTGCAGCCGCAGGATTCTGCGCGATCGCACAGGACGAAGCGGTGGCTTTTTCATTTTTGTTTTTCCTCATCACCGCAGTAAGCTCTCTTCCGGGAGGATTTCTAACTGCGCCGTCCTTCAAAAAGTGAATAACTAGTTTCTTTTGCGAGACTTCACCTCCGCAAACTCTTGATCATAGTCGCTCCGCAAGGTGCCCATCCACCGATCCCACCACAAAAAATAGAGCCCAAAATTGCCTGTAAAGTATTGGTGATGCTGGTTGTGATTTACGGAGAAATAGACCAGGCTGTGGGCATGAAGGTCCTTGTAAACCATCGTGTATTTCGCCATCGGGCCAAAGAAGAAAAGGTAGCCAAGTACCGCAAAAATTAATGCAGTGATAACCGAATATGAAAATTCACGCAGGTAATCATTGCGTACCGGGAACCGTCCCTGTATTTTCCTAAATGACCATGCCTGTTTCCTCTAGAAACAGCTATAGCAAGTATAATAGTCAAGCCATCAGTCAATAACCATTAGGGCACCTCTAAAAACTCCTTGTACCCTTCTCTTCCGGAGAAGGGTGACGGGTTGAGGCCATAGAAGACAAGGTTTTTAGAGATGCCCATTAGTTGGAGCGCTTTACCGATCCACCACTGCTGGAGTTGGTATTGGTCTTGGCGGGGTTGCCACGAT
>JAYWDR010000559.1:0-2939 GCA_043779735.1 Cyclobacteriaceae bacterium
GATCAAAAATTTGAAAATCTTTATCACCTAATCCAGCTTATGAAGAGTGACGGACAGGTTTTTAAGAGCGAAATGCATTTCTGCGAACAAGTAGCGGAGAAATTGGGCTATAAGAAGCAGGTGGTGGCAGAATTGGCCAGCAAGATCTACAGTGACCCCACCATCACCTCCGACCGCAAAGCAATGATGGCCAGGGCTCACAAATTCCTGAAGTAATCTAACCAAAAATAAAAAAATTGGACTTAACAAAGTCCGACTTTTCTATTTACGCTCAAATACTTTCTTCCCTCCCAAAACGGTCATCAATACTTCTGTTTTTAACATTTCACCTTCAGGTACTTTCATGATGTCCTGAGAGAACACAGTAAAGTCAGCCAGTTTCCCAGGTTCAATCGAACCTTTGGTTGATTCTTCAAATGCTCCGTAGGCTGCATCCAGTGTATAGGACCGCAATGCTTGTTCACGGGTCATCTTCTCGGCTGGTTCATAGCCACCCAGGGGTTCACCTTTCAGTGTCATCCGCGTGACAGAGGCGTAGTAACTTGCCACCGGATTGATTAGTTCTACCGGCACATCCGTACCATTGATGACCTTTGCTCCTGTCTTCAGCAATGATTGCCACATATAGGCACCTTCTACTATCCGCTTCTCTCCAAGTCGCTCAATTGCCCACGGACGGTCAGACGAGAGATGTATAGCCTGCATGGCTGCTATCACTCCCAACTTTCCAAATCGAGGAATATCATCCGGGTGCAGATGTTGTGCATGCTCTATGCGGTAGCGGTGGTCGATCCTTTCAGGATTTTCCTTAAATGCTATTTCGTATCGATCAAGAATCTCACGATTTGCGCGATCACCAATGGCATGTGCGCATACTTGAAAACCGTATTTTAGACCGTCGCGGGAAGTTTTTAAGACCGTGTCCATTGACACCGTTGCCATACCATAAAAATCGGGCCGATCTGAGTAAGGCTCCAGCAGCCACGCCCCGCGCGAACCAAGCGCCCCATCACAGTTTAGCTTGATAGACCGAATCGTTACACCACGAGGATCAATCTCAGGACCTTTTTTATACCACTCAGCAACCAATTCTCTGTCGCCTCCGGTGATCATCACATACAAGCGACTCTTCAATTTTCCCTCACTTCTGAATTTTCTAAATAACTCAATACTCTCACGTGAAGCTCCTGCATCATGAAATCCGGTTATTCCATTCCGTGCACAGGCGTCCATAGCCAATTCCAATGCCTGCACATTTGTCTCAGCGGTGTTTTTAGGGATGCACTTCCTGATAAGGCCCTGAGCCCTCTCATTAAAAATACCCGTAGGATTTCCGAGCTTATCGCGAATGATCTCTCCCCCTTCACCCATGTCGGAGGCTAGCTTTTCAACGGACAATTGATTCACTCCGGCGATCTGCATAGCCTTGGCGTTGGCAAAGCCGGCATGACCACTGGCGTGACTGAGGAATACAGGGTTGTTCGGTGTAGCTTCGCTCAGCTTCTCATGAGTCTGAAACCCTTTGACCATTTTCTCGGGCTTACTATCCCACTTGTCCTGATGCCAGCCACGTCCCACTATCCATTCACCAGGCTGTGCCTTGGCAGCAGCCTCTCTCACTTTCTCTATCAACTCATCATAATTCTTCACCAACATGAGATCAAGATTAAGTTCGTTATACCCAAGGCCCATGATGTGACCATGTGATTCAATAAAGCCTGGGGTCATGGTGGCCCCTTTCAAATCAATTGTTTGAGTCTCATTACTTCTATACTTTTCCACATCGGCCAGGCTTCCCACAAACAAGATGGTATCTGACTTTACCGCCACCGCTTCGGCGGTAGGGCTCTTGCCATCCATGGTGTAGATAATGCCGCCTTTAATAATAAGATCAGCAGGAACTGTTTTGGATTGACATCCCATGATGGCTGCCAGCCCAACAAGAAAGTATTTTTTCATAGTAAGTGTTTCGTTACGCCAATGTAAGGCGAAAAAAAATCCACATATTAATTCCGTTCATATTAATTCGCCGCCATTCCTTCCATTAATGCGTGTACAGAGGTAGACCAAAATGCATTTCTGAGATGACCCGCCGTGCGCACTCTGCTGGATCTGCGGGAACGGATTGCACTCCCCGGCAGGCAGGCTTGATATTCGCTGATTGAATACTCGCAGATTGGCGCGGATGGGCTTCTGCGTTGGCATCCATTAATTCCCGGATCACAAGAAAAGATTCAAGTATCTTCGTCAAAAAAAAGCCATGAAGAGGTTAATGATACTGCTTTTCATTTTTATCGCGGCGCAGACGGCGTTTGGCCAAAGTCTGGGGCTGTCCTTTTCCTACTTCATTCCTCGAAACGGAGAATTCTCAACCCCCATCAGCCCCTTTTCCATCAGAGGTATCGGCGTTGACCTCAATCGTTATATCGCTCTTGAGACAGGTGCTTCGTTGTACAGGATGTCAGGATTAAATGTTATTGACCTTCCATTCGAAAGCAAGTCCGCATTGACAGGACCCAATTTTACACTCTTCATTCCGGGAGAAATTGTGTTTCAGCTAAAAGGAAAGGGGATCCAATTCGATGTGAAAGCAGGAGGTTTTTTCTTTTATGCCTTTGATCAGCAACTCAACTATGGTCATTTAGACAGGGCCATAAGCAAATTTCAAAATTGGGATGTCGTAAACTCACAATTCTCCTTTGAAAACAAGCCAGGCTTCGGCTATCTGGCAGGGGTTGAGTTTACCGTAGATATCACAAGTCAATGGGGAATCTCAATTGAAACCAATTACCTAATGGGTCAGTCCAGTATCCCCATGACGGGAAGTTATTCGGGTGGCACACTCGGAGGCACGAATACCACCCTGCAGGCAGAATACAAAAATGCCAAGGTTGACTTCACAGGACTTGAGTTTGCGCTGGGCATCCTGTTCAAAACAG
>JAYWDR010000560.1:0-8457 GCA_043779735.1 Cyclobacteriaceae bacterium
AAAGTCAACACGATCAAAGCCTTGATGCCACATGCTGGTATTGGTGTAGACGTCATAGTGGGTTTTCCAGGAGAGAGCCACGAGGATTTTCTGGAGACCTATAATTTTCTGAACGCGCTGAATATATCCTACCTGCACGTATTTACTTATTCAGAACGTGAGAATACACCGGCCATCGACCTGAAAGAATCTGTCCCCATGAAATCGCGCAATGAGCGGTCGAGGATGCTGCATATTTTATCAGACAAAAAGCGGAGGGCATTTTACGAAGAGAATATTCATTCAGAACTTACCGTTCTTTTCGAAAATGACCTCGAGAACGGCATGATGCACGGATTCACTGAAAATTATGTGAGAGTTGCTGCGCACTACGATCCAGTGATGATCAATGAAACCCGAAAGATCAGAATAACGGGATTGAATGAAAAAGGGTTGGCGAGGGGAGTGGAGGCCTCATCCCCAGCCCTTCTCCGGGAGAGAAGGGAGGAGGCCTCATCCCCAGCCCTTCTCCGGGAGAGAAGGGAGGAGGCCTCATCCCCGGCCCTTCTCCGGGAGAGAAGGGAGGTTTAATTCTAGACTTACAATTGAATAACCCCATCCCTCATCTCCAGCTTCCTATCCGCCATATTAGCAAACTCCTGATTGTGCGTGACGATAATAAAGGTCTGGCTGATCTTTTCCCGTAGCGAGAAGAATAGCTTATGAAGCTCCAGTGCATTTTTTGAATCAAGATTACCACTTGGCTCATCCGCAAGAATCAAGTCGGGTGAATTAATCAGTGCGCGGGCCACCGCCGTCCGCTGTTGTTCTCCTCCCGACATCTCAGAAGGCTTGTGATGAAGCCGGTCCTGCAGACCCAGTTCTAAGAGTAACTTTTCAGCACCTGCCTTCACCTCGCTATCCTTCCTGCCCGACAGCAGTCCGGGGATCATCACATTCTCCAGGGCTGAGAACTCAGGCAGGAGATTGTGAAATTGAAAGACAAAGCCGATATGATGGTTTCGAAAAGAAGCCAATTCCCTTGGGCCCTGGGAAAAGACATCCTGGCCTTTTATAGATATCCTTCCTTTGTCGGGGGTATCCAGGGTGCCCAGCATGTGCAGCAGAGTGCTCTTGCCGGCTCCAGAAGCCCCTACAATGGCCACTATTTCCCCCGCCTTTACAGACAGATCCACTCCTTTCAGGACTTTTAGCGCCCCGTACGACTTCTCAATACCTATAGCTTCGAGCATACACTAGATTCTTGAAATAAAGGTTTAAAAAAAGTAGCTTGCTTGCAAAACATAGCACTATGAATATCCACGAATACCAGGCAAAAGACATTCTCAAAAAGTATGGAGTTTCTGTGCAGGGCGGCATCGTAGCCGACACGCCCGATGGTGCGGTGGCGGCGGCGAAGGAGTTGCAAGCAGAAACGGGTACCAAGTGGTTTGTAATAAAGTCTCAGATTCATGCTGGTGGACGCGGGAAAGGTACTGTAAAAGAGACGGGCTCCAAAGGTGTTGTATTGGCAAAAAGTATTGAGGAGGTATTTGAAAAGTCGAAGGCTATTTTGGGTGGAACGTTGGTAACGCATCAAACGGGCCCAGCTGGAAAGAGGGTGAACAAAGTCCTGATTGCGCAGGATGTGTATTACCCGGGTGAATCCGAACCCAAGGAATTCTATATGAGTATTTTGCTCGATCGGTCCAAGAGTGTACCCGTGATTATGGCATCTACCGAGGGCGGTATGAATATCGAAGATGTTGCCGCTGCCACCCCAGAAAAGATTATTAAGGAATGGGTAGATCCGGGTATTGGCCTTCAGCCATTCCAGGCACGGAAAGTTGCGTTTGCCCTGGGGTTGGAGGGAAATGCCTTTAAGGAAATGGTCAAGTTCATCCATGCATTGTACACTGCATATATGAGTGTTGACGCCTCCATGTTTGAAATCAATCCGGTTCTAAAAACCTCAGACAATAAGATAATTGCAGTAGATGGTAAAGTTAATCTGGACGACAATGCGTTGTATCGTCATAAGGACCTTGCCGAACTGCGGGATATCAGCGAAGAAGACCCGCTCGAAGTAGAAGCGGGGAAATCGGGGTTGAACTACGTTAAACTTGACGGAAACGTAGGCTGCATGGTCAACGGTGCAGGGCTCGCGATGGCCACCATGGACATCATCAAGCTTTCCGGCGGGGAGCCTGCCAACTTCCTTGACGTGGGTGGTGGCGCGAATGCGGAAACCGTTGAGGCTGGGTTTAGAATCATACTTAAGGACCCTCATGTGAAGGCCATATTGATCAATATATTTGGAGGTATTGTGCGCTGTGACAGGGTAGCCAGCGGTGTTGTGGAGGCCTACAAGAAGGTAGGGAACATCCCTGTGCCCATTATTGTGCGGTTGCAGGGTACCAATGCTGAGGAGGGTGCCAAAATCATCCAGCAATCGGGGTTAAAGGTGTTTTCAGCTATATTATTGAAAGATGCAGCCCAAAAAATCAAGGAAGTATTGGCATGATGGGGGGTTTCCTTCTTGGCTTAATTTTCATAAATTGCTACAAATAAGGGCTTTTTGATGAGAAAGATTGTCTTGGTTGGTTTCGTCGCAGGACTTTTTGTTTCTGAAGTAGCATCGGCACAGAGTTTTTTTGCCATGCGCAGGGACCGTTCGTTGATATTTGTGGGTGGCACTGGCACGTCATCGTACCTGGGTGAGTTGACAAATGATGGTGATTACCTACAAGCTAACCTTAATATTCATGCCGGACTTCAACTTTATCTAAACCGCAAGATTGCTATTAGAACAGAGTTCGCTTGGTTTCAATTGTCCGGAGACGACGCAAAGGCTTCCATAGAAAGCGGAAGAAGAGGAAGAAATCTATCTTTTAGCTCTAACAATTTTGAGATAAGTGCAGTAGGCATTTACAATCTGTACCCCCAAGGAAGGAGTTTTTATCAGCGGCCATCGTTTAACGTGTATGGCTTTGTTGGCATTGGTTTATTGTACTTTAACCCTACCACCAAGTATAATGGACAAACCGTTTCACTTCCTTCACAGCAAACAGAATTAGTAAAATATAGCCTCATTCAGCCTGTAATCCCAATGGGTTTAGGTTTACGCTTTAAGCTAGGCCCATTTACTAACCTCAGTTTTGAAGGCGGGTTCCGCAAGACTTTTACTGATTACCTGGATGATGTCAGTACGGTGCATCATGATGCTTCCAAATTTCCAAATGCTCAAGCTTATGCTCTATCCGACAGAAGGGGTGAATTAACTCCACCTCAAGCACTGAAAAAGGATGGAGATATTCGAGGCAATCCAAAGACCAATGATTCCTACATTCTGTACAGTGTCAAATTAGAATATTATTTACCCGTCAATTTTCTGCAAAAAAATAAGAGTCAGAAGACCTTTAAGAACAAACGCAAGTCCTTTTACCGATACAATAAACGTGGTGGGCTTAAGAAGTAGAGTACAATCATTCCAGATCGGCAACTCTCTTATTATCAAGCACTTCGTACCGCGAATAGTTACTTTTGTATTCGGGTACCAGTTCCTTCATCAAGGCAACCATTTTTAACTCGTTGCGATCGTTGACAAGGTCATTAAACAAATCTACGTACTTGTTGATTTCATTATAAGAATATTCCTGCACTTTAGCGATCAGGATTTTATCATGGTGTGTGGGAATTAAATTCTCCTGATTGGATAAAAGTTCCTCAAATAGCTTCTCTCCTTCTCTTAACCCAGTGAAATGGATTTCAATATCCCGGTCAGGCTCAAGTCCTGAAAGCCAAATCATCTTTTTAGCCAGGTCAAGAATCTTAACTGATTTTCCCATATCAAAAACAAAGATCTCACCGCCCTTGCCCATAGTCCCTGCTTCAAGTACCAACTGACAAGCTTCCGGGATGGTCATGAAATAGCGTGTTATCTCCGGATGTGTCACTGTCACCGGGCCGCCGTATTCAATCTGTCTCTTAAACAGCGGAATCACCGAACCGTTCGACCCCAGCACATTACCAAAGCGCGTTGTAACGAACACCGTGCGGTGGTCACCCCGTTCACCAAGGAAATTATTAAGGGACTGAACATAAATTTCTGCAATGCGTTTGGAGCAACCCATCACATTGGTTGGATTAACAGCCTTGTCAGTAGAAATCATGACAAACTTCTTGACATGATTCTCCACGGAAAGATCAGCCAGTATTTTTGTTCCTAAGATATTGCATACCACTGCCTCTGACGGATTGCTTTCCATCATGGGCACATGTTTGTAGGCAGCGGCATGATAAACCACTTCAGGTCTATGTTCCTTGAAGATTGCGGCGATCCTGTCTTTGTTGGTGATGTCTGCCAGATAGGTAATGACTTTCGCCTTCGTTTCTATGGCAATCAATTCCCGTTCCAGTTCGTAGAGAGCTGATTCAGCCTGGTCGATGGCTATGATGCACTCCGGATGATATTGGATAACCTGTTTTACCAGTTCCTTTCCGATTGAGCCAGCCGCACCCGTGATGCAAACACGCTTGCCTTTCAGGTCCCGCTCAACGTTTTCCTTATTAAGCCTGATTGACTCACGTCCCAGAAGGTCCTCTATATTGATCTCCTTGATCTGATTAAAGCTCAGCTCGCCTTTAGCCCACTTATCAATGGGCGGGATTACCCTGACCCTCACCTGGTGTTGGATACAGCTATCCACCAGCTCATTTCTTCTTTCCAGACTTACGTTCTTTGTAGCGATTATTAACTCATCAAATGCATTTTCATTGAGGAGATAGTCCAAATCTGCCTTTCTGGCGCTATAGATCCTGACGCCATCCAATACCTTCCCGATCTTGTCAGGGTCATCTTCGAGAAAGCCCATGATTCTCATACGCAACGATGAATCCACTACATGGCGGGTAATAATACCGGTTTGCCCTGCTCCAAATATTAATACCCGGTTCTGTTTAAGGAGATGATCTTTATAGAATGAGAAAATATATTTAACAAGCAGGCGGTAGTTAAACAAGAAAAGAAAGGAAGACAGCAGCGCTATTAAGACAACCGAGTAGGGAACAAAATTTCCCAGTTTACTAAATCCAAAAAAAATATTAATGACAATGACTAGCAGGAAATTAAGAACCACCATAAAGAAAATCCTCACTCCATCTTGCAGACCCGTATATCGAATGATTCCGCGGTAGCTGCCGGTAAGAAGAATTGAAACAAAGCCACAGAAGGCATACACAATTACGCCTTCCTGAAAATGGTAATGTGAAAGATCTTCAAGTGAAAAATTAAACCGAAGGAGATATCCCAGGAATGCCGAGAATGAAATAAAAAAAAGGTCGATGAAGATAATCACCCACCTTGGTAAAATTCTAAGATTGCGAACGAGCTTAACCCACCATTTCACAACGTGTCTTTTCTGGATTTTCTATTCGCGATGAGTTTCCTTATCCCCAGGAGGGCACCACCGCCCAACAAGAACTCGATTCCGGTAATAGGAACGTCAGGGTCACCCCCTGGGTCACCTGGCTGACACACTCCCACTAAAGGGAGTAACATTAAGAGCAGGATCAGAAGCGGAAGTTGCCTAATTAATTTCATTGCTTCCTGATAATTCGGGTTTTATAAACTTTACTTCCATCCTGGACGATCAATATGTACATACCCTCCGACTGCTCTTGCAAATTGAATGTTCCCTTTTTCACGCCAGTGCCTTCAAGGGGCTGATCAACTAAGGTAGCACCCAATAAGGTAAGTATTCTTGCATTTACCTCATTGTTTGACTTAACGGCAACTATAAGCACCCCGCTGGTGGGATTGGGATAAATACTAATGTGATCAGGAAGCCCGAAGGTTGGTTCGACTCCTGTGATTAAAAACTCACGTTCCACCGAAGTAATACAGTTTGAAGAGGTCACTTCAACCTTGTATACACCTGGAAGGGTCGGCTCAAAGGTCTGACTGGTAGCGCCTGGTATTTGTTGGCCATTTAGGTACCACTGGTTGCCCACGGTGTAACTAGATTGGAATATTTTACCATTCACAGAAATTGTGACCGGGTCTATGTTAGTTACATTGGCAACTACTGGTAGCCTGACATCCGCCACACAACCAAATGAATTGGCTGCTGCCACGTAGTACGTCTTTGTTTTGTTAATTGAAGGAGTCGTGAACTTGGACAACGTAGCACCGTTGATTGGAGTGCCTCCAGTAGCCACATCGTACCAGCGATAATTCCCATCTGGCGCACCTGAAGCATTGATGTCCACCGTCCCAGAGCCGCAACGCGTATTGCCAGTAGCAGTGATTGCTGCCAGCGCCTCTCCAATCACCAAGGTAAAGCGACTTCCATAAGAGGCTGCGTTTGCGGTGACGTTAAAACTGTAAATTGGGTTGGCCAAACTAATGTCAGTAGAAGTTCCAGTAAATGCGTCCACCAACATCATGTGAGTTTGGGCGCTAAAGCTTTCAAGTTCACTGAAGCTGAGCTGATGAGAGCCTGGCGTTACATTATCCACCGCAATACTGATTTGTCTAAAACATCCCAGGTCACCCATTCCATTGATGGCCATTTTTTTGCCATCGGATGACATAGAATAAAGATTGATATAATCATTCTTCAATTTATACGCATCATTCGAGTTATCGCCGGCATCATTGCCACCCGCGATGAACTGGATTAGCATCTCATCAGCTTTTCCATTGCCAATCACATTTATGCGAACGATGTTTGGTAATGTTCCCGTCCTGATAAATTGAGGGTTTCCGATGACTTGCTTGTCGTCTTCCTGAAAAGTAATCGTTGCACTCAACGTTGCATGAACCCAAAAGGCTTGAGCGGATGGTATCGTTCCTGTGTAAGATGCCGGAATCCCTGAACCTCCCTGAGTAAAGTAAATATAGGCTCCTGCTCCTTGACCAAGGTTATTCGTATTGTCCTTCAACGCTATTTGCGCGCCCACTCCAGGTGGAATGAAGACATTTGTCCAGTTTATAGGTGCTGCATAAGGATTGCCGATCAGGTTCCATCCATCATTTCCACCGCCAGATTGCGCTGTAACGTTTACCCCTTTACTGCCTTGTTGAGGAGTACCCGTCAAATCGAGAGTGATCGGGGCAGTTTGCCTTACATAGCCCGCATATCCAAGTCCGTTCACGAGGGCTGTTGAAGTTGATGTTGATCCATTGGGAGGAAAAGTTTCGTACCGGTCCTCCAGTGTGGTGGTAGGTGTGTGGGCCTCGTTATAGATGAACATGGATGGGCTGGACGAAAGAATTCCTGAAATGGCAGGGAAGTCAGCTTGTACTGAAGGATCATTAAATGTGCCGGTAATTGGAAATTCAACTTTCCAATCAGATGCAAAAGCATTTGTCACAGGTGATGCCAGAAAACGATACGACCTGGCGACGGCTGTATTTGGTAAATAGCGTTGCGCAATAACATTGCCTGTGATAGAGCCCCCGGTGATTTGAGCAATGCGAGCATCGCCAGAAGCATTTGAAATTAGTGTGAAGTTTCCATTTGCATTGAACGTACCGGAAGTCATGGTCAAGGCACCCGTAATACTTTGGGCTGTAGAGACAGTTACTGTGCCGCTCGTGCTGGAAGTTATATTATTGAAGTTGGCATTGGCGGATCCTGAAATAGACTGCACCGCACCATTAAATACCACCGTGCCAGCGCCAGCTGTAAAGGTGCTATTGTTAGCAAAATTACCCGCCACATTCAATGTGGTTCCGGCAGTGTACGTTCCATTGTTGGTAAAAACTCCGGCCACTGTAAGTGTGACAGGTCCAGTCACGGAATTGCTTCCGTTGACGGTCATATTATTAAACGTCGTGACCGATGAGCCACTAATCGCACTTGTACCGTTGAATAGCACGGTGCCGCTACTATGAGTGAAAGTCCCGTTGTTAGCCAAGGCACCCGCCACATTGATGGTGCTTGCAGGAGCTACCAGGGTGCCGCCGATCGTCACGTTATTAAATGAACTTGTACTAGATCCTGAAACCGTTGTGTTACCGCCAAAAGTGGTGGTCCCGGAACCAGCATTCAGTATTCCATTATTCACCAGGTTGCCATTGATATTGAAACTTGATGTCGGCGTTAGTGTCCCCGGCCCTGTAATCGTAATTCCTCCAAACGTGGGGGCAGTTCCGCCACTTATAGTCGTCGTTCCTGAGAATGTGATTGCGCTAGACGTGAGGGTTGATGCAGCATTGCTGACAAAATTTCCTTTCAAATCCAGTGAATTGGATCCCATGGCGAATGTCCCGGCAGTCAACGTGAGTATCCCGTTCACAGTGGTGCTAGCCGCAACGGTCTTAATACCACTCCCAGAGATTGTTACGTTATTAAAAGACTGAGCGCCAGGTGTAATGGATTGAGTGCTTCCGCTGAATTGAACAGTTCCTCCATTTGCTGTAAACGTATTGCTGTTTAGCCAATCACCTGAAACATCCAGCGTGCCAGCAGT
>JAYWDR010000561.1:0-2936 GCA_043779735.1 Cyclobacteriaceae bacterium
GCCCTGGTGGTAGCGATGTACCTCAACGTGTTCGTTCGCCACGCTAACATCGTGAAGATGGCCAACATGGCGCAACTCGTCAATGTGATAGCACCCATGATGGTTACGAACGGAATATTATGGATGCAGCCGATCTACTACCCGCTCCAGCTGTTTGCGCAGAATTGCTTGGGCCAGTCATTGGAGACGTTTGTGCAATGCGATCGTTACGATGCGGGAGATTACAACCAGGTGCCCTATCTCGATGTGACCTCTGTTTACAATACTTCCCTGCAAGAGGTTGTCATTAATGTAGTCAACCGCCACAAAGACAAGGTCATTGAGACTTCAATAGCCAACCAGTTTGGCACGTTAGCCAATAAGGCCACGGTTTCTGAAGTAAATTCCAACAGTCTTCAGGATGAGAACAATGAGAAAGATCAAAAGGTGAAGATAGGAACGAAAGAAATCGGTGCTGGAAATTCATTTAATTACATTTTTCCGGCACATTCATTCACACAGATTAGAATTAAAATAAAGGCATAACCAGGATTCAAGGATTAGTAGGATTAGAAACAAACCGCAAAAGTATGATAGCAAGGAAATGGGTTTATGGGCTCGTGTTGGTAACGGGGATGCACAACCTCTCAGCACAGGCGCCGTCCAGAAAGTTTGAGCCGGTGAATTTTTCGAAGGTAAACATCACCGACTCTTTCTGGAAGCCGACGATGGAAAAGGTCGCCACCAAAACGTTGCAGGCCTGCATCTATCAGACAGAGGTGAAGACCGCCCGCATCAGGAATTTTGAGAAAGTGGCGCGCAAGAAGGGTGAGAAGCACGAAGGAATCTTCTATGACGACTCTGATGTATACAAGGCTCTTGAAGCGATTGCTTATTCATTGAAAAATCATCCTGACGCTGCTGTTGAAAAGAAAGCGGATGAATGGATCGACAAAATCGTTGCCGCCCAATTGGCTGACGGATACATTGGCACCTTCTACACACTCGGCAAGCTTGATGACCGCTGGTCGGACATGAGTATGCATGAAGACTACAATGGAGGTCATTTGCTGGAAGCGGCCGTTGCCTACTACAATGCCACCGGAAAACGCAAACTGCTGGATGTAGCCATCAAATTTGCAGACTATTTTGATTCGTTGTTTGGTCCAGGCAAACGGCACTGGGTGACAGGCCACCAGGAGCTGGAGCTTGCGCTAGTGAAACTTTACCGGGTGACCAATGATAAAAAATATCTCAACCTCGCCCATTGGCTGCTTGAAGAGCGTGGTCATAAATATGCCAAGGGGTATACCTGGACGGATTGGAAGGACACAGCCTATGCTCAGGATATGGTGCCCGTACGTGAACAAAAGGAAATCACCGGTCATGCTGTCCGCGCCATGTATATGTATACAGGCGCTGCTGATGTAGCTGCCCTTACAGGTGATGAAGGCTATATGAAGGCCATGAATACCGTGTGGGAAGATGTGGTGTATCGCAACATGTACATCACCGGCGGAATTGGCTCGTCTGGCAGCAATGAAGGCTTTAGCAACGACTACGACTTACCGAATGAGCAGGCGTATTGCGAAACGTGTGCTTCGGTAGGCATGGTATTCTGGAACCAGCGTATGAATTTACTCACGGGTGACACCAAGTTTATTGACGTGCTTGAGAAGAGTCTTTATAATGGAGCCCGTGATGGATTGTCACTGAGCGGCGATCTTTTCTTTTATGGAAACCCATTGGCGTCCAACGGAAAGCATTTTCGTCGCGAGTGGTTCGGCACGGCTTGCTGCCCCTCCAACATCGCGCGGCTTGTAGCATCCCTCGGCGATTATGTGTACGGTGTTTCTGATAAAGGACTGTGGGTTAATCTTTTTGTAGGTAGCAATACAACATTGAAATATGGAAAAACCGATGTGCCCGTGAGGCTGGACACAAATTATCCTTGGGACGGAAATGTAAAAATAACCCTTGAACCGAAGTCGAAAGTAAAATTTGCTGTGCACGTGCGCATCCCGGGATGGGCCGTGGGACAGGCTGCACCGGGGGACCTTTACAAGTTTGAAGGTAGCTCCAGCACAACATTTGCCTTAACGCTAAATGGCAAGCCAGTCAATTATGTGATGGAGAAGGGTTATGCTACCATAGACCGTGAATGGAAGAAAGGCGATCAACTTGAATTGACTTTGCCGATGGATGTTAAGAGAATTGTGTCTCGGTCGGAGTTGAAGCAAGATGAAGAGAGAGTAGCCCTTCAGCGGGGACCACTTGTATATTGTGTGGAAGGCGCCGACAACAACGGCAAGGCCTGGGATATTATCCTGCCGGACAATGCGACCTTCAAGACGGCCTTTAAAAAAGATCTTTTGGAGGGAGTAACCACGATTCAGTTCCAGGCACCCAACATCCAGGTAGGAGAGGATGGTCTGTCTGTCAGCATGCAACAAAAGACCATCACGGCTATTCCATACTACGCGTGGTGCAACCGCGGACAAAATCCCATGCAAGTGTGGCTGCCAAGAAAAATCAAGGACATTAAAATTAACAACTGATGAAACTTGTCGTCACGATTGTTTGCGCTATGGGTGTTGTGCTGGCATCAGCTCAATCCTACCTGCCTGAAAAGAATAATCCTAAAATAAAAATCAAACCATGGGTAGAGGTGCAGGCCTATGCCTTCAACCTAAGAGACATCCGTTTGCTGGAAGGCAGTCCATTCAAGAATGCGATGGACAAAGACGCGGCCTACTTATTGACCATAGAGCCGAACCGCTTGTTGCACCGGTTCTATTTGAATGCGGGCCTTCCCACCAAAGGCGATGTTTACGGAGGATGGGAGAGCCAGGGACTTTCAGGCCACACATTAGGTCATTATCTCTCTGCTTGCTCCATGCTATATGCATCTACCGGCGATGGTCGTTTCAAAGAGAAAGTCGATTACGTGGTGGATG
>JAYWDR010000562.1:0-8441 GCA_043779735.1 Cyclobacteriaceae bacterium
TACCTCGTGATGGTTCCGTTTGGCCATTCAGTCAACGTTTCCAAACGAATCAGCAGCAGCGATGAGCGCAAGCGACTTCAACGCCTTATCCAGTCGATCAAGCCTGAAGGATTTGGTGTGATTGTGCGTACCGTGGCTGAAGGTAAAGAGGTCGCTGAGTTAGACAAAGACCTTCGCAGCTTGATAAAGACATGGGAAGAGGGCGCCGTGCGTCTGGCCACCGCCAACCCCCGCGACAAAATTATTGGAGAGCTAAGCAAGACCTCCTCCATTCTTCGCGATCTGCTGAACGAATCATTTGACAACATTCATGTTGACGACAAGAAAATATACGAGGAGGTAAAGTCGTACATCCACAACATCGCCCCTGACAAAGAGAAAATTGTTAAGCTCTACACCGGAAAAGCAAAAATATTTGAACACTACGGAATTGAGAAGCTGATCAAGTCCGCGTTCGGCCAGAACGTCAGCCTGAAAGCAGGTGGATATCTGATCATTGAGCATACGGAAGCCCTCCACGTGATCGACGTGAATAGTGGGAATAAATCCAATCGCGAAGAGAACCAGGAGACTACCGCCTTGTCGGTAAATATTGAAGCTGCAAAAGAAGTAGCACGTCAGCTGCGCCTCCGCGACATGGGAGGAATTATCGTTGTTGATTTTATCGACATGCGGAGCAATGATAACAAGAAGCTCATCTTTAAGACCATGATTGATGAGATGGAGCAGGACCGCGCGAAGCATACGGTACTGCCACTGTCAAAATTCGGGCTCATGCAGATTACCCGTGAGCGTGTTCGGCCCCAGATGAATATCGCCACCAAAGAAGTCTGCCCTACCTGCATTGGCACAGGAAGTATTACAGCCAGCATCCTGATCACTGACCAGATAGACCAACACATACAGCATCTTTTTGAAAAACAAAATGAGCCCAACCTGGTGCTCGCCCTGCATCCGTTCCTGTATGCCTACTACACCAATGGCATCGTCTCCAAGCGGGTCAAATGGTACTTTAAATACAAGCGATGGGTAACGTTGGTAAAGGACACTTCCCTGGGCATCGTGGAATTCCATTTCCTGAATAAGGACGGTGAGGAGATTGTGCTGGCGAAGGCCAATGGCGAAGCGACCCCGGAGAAAGTCTGAGTCAACGAATGCGGGGGCAGTTGATCTGGCACGGTGCAAGTGCAGCCTGGATGTCATCAATGTTTCGGAGGTAGCCCAATAGCGGTTCGGCATTGTCGCCGATAGAGTTTGAAACCTATTGGCTTTGATGTCACTCTGTCATATCAAAATTTCTGGAACAATCCTTGGAGCGCTGCCTTAGAGGATTTTTCGTTTAAATTTCATCACACTATGGCAGAAACAATGGAAAAAGGCACCATCTCCATCAATACGGAGAACATATTCCCCATCATCAAGAAATTTCTCTACTCCGACCATGAGATTTTTCTCCGGGAACTGGTCAGCAATGCGGTAGACGCGACCCAAAAGTTGAAAAAGCTCTCTTCTATGGGTGAATTCAACGGTGAAATGGGTGACACCCGGATTGAAGTTAGCTTCGACAAGAAAGCCAAGACCATTACGGTCCTCGACCGCGGTATCGGCATGACGGCGGACGAAATAAAGAAATACATCAACCAAATTGCCTTTTCAGGCGCTACCGAGTTCATCGAAAAATTTAAGGACAAGGCCGATGCCAAAGACATCATTGGCAAGTTTGGTCTTGGATTTTATTCCTCCTTCATGGTGTCGGACCGGGTGGTCATTCGCTCCCGGTCATACAATGCCGCCGAGGCAGAAGGCGCTCGCTGGGAGTGTGACGGCTCCACTGAATTCGAATTGCGACCTGAAGAAATAAAAGATCGTGGTTCAGAAGTCGTACTGCATATAAATAAAGATTCAGAAGAGTTTCTGGATGAGTACCGTCTTAAGGGCATTCTTGACAAGTACTGTAAGTTCTTGCCAGTGGAAATCAAGTTTGGCACCAAGGAAGAGCGAGTCGAAGACGGTGTTGACAAGGAGGGAAAACCTGCTTACAAAACTGTCACCAAAGACCGGATTATTAATAATCCGGCCCCCCTTTGGGCTAAATCCCCCAATGATCTTACCGATGAGGATTATTTGAAGTTCTATAAGGAATTATATCCATTTGCAGAAGACCCTCTTTTCTGGATCCACCTGAATGTGGATTATCCTTTCAACCTAACCGGAATCCTTTACTTCCCGAAAGTGAAGAATGACTTTGAGCTGAATAAAAACAAAATCCAGCTGTACAGTCGTCAGGTATTTATTACGGACGAAGTAAAAGACGTTGTGCCTGAATTCCTCATGCTGCTGCACGGAGTGCTGGATTCTCCTGACATTCCGCTGAATGTGTCGCGCAGCTATCTGCAGAGCGACTCAAACGTAAAGAAAATAAGCCAGCACATCACCAAGAAAGTGGCTGACAAGCTTCAGGAAATGTTCAAAAAAGATCGGCCCGACTTTGAAAAGAAATGGGACGACATTAACATCTTCGTGAAGTACGGAATCATCAGTGATGAAAAGTTTTATGATCGCGCAAAAGAGTTTGCGTTGTTAAAAAACACAATGAAGAAATACTACACGTTGGACGAATACCGGGAGTACATCAAGGACTTGCAGACCGACAAAGACAAGAATGTTATCTATCTCTACTCCAGTGACCAGGGAAAACAGCATGGTTTTATTGAAACCGCTAATCAAAAAGCCTATGATGTTGCAGTACTGGACGGCGTGCTGGACAGTCACTTCATTAATACAATGGAACAAAAGCTTGACAAAGCGCAGTTCAGACGTGTAGACAGCGACACCATTGACAAGCTGATTGTAAAAGATGAAAAGCTAGAGAGCGTGCTTAACCAAACCGACCAGGACAAGCTAAAATCCATATTTGATAAAGCGATAAACAATACCGCTATGACTGTAACCATAGACTCACTGGCGCCTGATTACTTGCCCGTAACCGTCACCATGAGTGAGTGGGCCCGCAGGATGAAAGACATGGCCCGCACCGGCGGGGGAGGCATGTACAGCTTCATGGGTGCCATGCCCGACCAATATTCTGTTTCCATCAACAGCAATCACAAAATGGCACAACGTGTATTGCAAGCCGAAAATGAGGAAAATCAGACCAAACTTGCAAAACAAGCCTTTGACCTGGCGTTGTTATCCCAGGGTATGCTCACGGGCGCTGACCTTACTAATTTTATCAAAAGAAGTATCGAGCTGGTGTCATAAACCGGGGGGTATACAGGTCGAGGGCGGATAAAATATTCGGTCCGTAATTTCGTTGTGTAATTATCATGTTAAGAGCTCCCGCCCTTTGTATTCTCGTATTTTCTGTATTTCCTGGCATTGCTCAGGAAAGAAAAGAACTGATTGGCAAAGAAGGCCAATTCACCTTCGAAACGGAGAAGCCCTACCGGCTCCTTGAGTTGGACAAGGATACTTCTGAGCCTATCGTCTCCAAAAAGAAAAAACCAAAGCGCAACACCTATTACGGCATCAAGGTCCGTAGAAGCTACACACGCAAGGGCCTGGGGGATAAGATCACCACCGAACTGTTTAATGTATTGAAGAGACCCGACAAACCTACGGCCTTCGTTCGGGACATTTACTGGTATGACTTCACGCGTAGAGAAGTCAGGAGGACCGGCAGCTTCGATCCAAAAAAAGGGGTGTTACTGCATGGTCCTTATAGAAAAATGCAAGGACAGGTGGTGCTGGAAGAAGGGATATTCTACAAGGGTGCAAAGCATGGTCGATGGATGAAATACGATCGGCATGATATTTTGGACGACAAAGAGAAATACTACAAGGGCTGGCCAAAGGAATCACTCGTTACCTACTATGATGTCGTAGAGCATAAGAAAGTAAAAGAGATGATCCCCATCGAAATCGATGAAAGGGAGGGGTTCTATTTTTTATTCCATGACAATGGCAACATCGCCGTCACCGGAGAATATAAGTGGGATCAAAGAGTCGGCGACTGGATAGAGAACTATCCTAACGGGAAGCGCAAAAAAATTCTTTCCTATCCAAAAGAGCCCTTTGAAAAGGAAATCAAATCTTTTTTGAAACGAGAGTGGGATGAAAAGGGACAGGAGATTTTTTCATCTAAAAAGGCCCAATAGCACAACCATTGAGCCAAGTCTCATCATAAGAAACTTGGTGCTGTCTGCTCAATAAAACGCATCTTCAATATGATGAATTTCAGGGGTACCCTGTACAAAATTGATCGCCACAATATCATATCTCACATTTCCCTGCCAGTTGAAAGCATACATATAATGTAATGCTCCCGCAAAAATCATTTTCTTCTTTTGGTAATCGACAAATTCTTCAGGGTAGCCATAGGCAGTCGACGTGCGGGTCTTAACTTCTACAAACACCAACCAGGCGCCTTGTCTCACTATCAAATCGATTTCTGACCGTTTATGACGATAGTTGCGTTCCAGGACTGCAAAGCCTTTTTGTCTTAGAAAATCCACTGCGAGATCCTCCCCCTCTTTACCCTTTTTGATTTTATCAACCATGCTCTACCTTTGACAACAAATTTTAGAAAAGGAAAGAATAGATGAAAAAATTAATCGAAGGATTTACCAGACAATTAGGCGAAGCGTTGCGAATCGGGCAAGCAGTGGATATGGTCCGGCAAGGCAGCGATATTCGAAATGTGCTCATTACCGGTATGGGGGGTAGCGGCATTGGGGCTAATTTGGTCGAATCTCTAACCTTCGGACGCATCCCCATCCCGATTACGGTATGCAAGGGCTATAATATTCCGCAGTTTGTAAGCCCCCATACTCTGTTTATCGCCTGTTCTTATAGCGGCAATACTGAAGAAACGTTGGTCGCTATTCAGAAGGCTATGCTCAAACGGGCCCATATCATTTGCATCACCTCCGGGGGCAGGATGCTTGAGCTCGCCAAAGAGTATAACTTCTTTTACATACAGGTGCCTCACGGGTACTCGAGCCCTCGTGCTATGATTGGGTATATGATTGTCTCGCTGCTTTCATCATTGTATCACACGAATTTGATCGGTGCAGCCTTTATTAAGGAAACTGAAAACGCGATTGAGTATTTAGACCGAGGAGAGAAAGCCATCCAGGCGGAGGCAGAGTTGATTGCCAAAAAACTGAAAGGCAAACTTCCTTTCATTTATTGCGATGGCCGTCTCCATGCCATGGCAACCCGGTTCCAGCAGCAGCTGAATGAAAACGCCAAACAAATCGCTCATGTAAACACCTTTCCGGAAATGAATCATAACGAAATTGTGGGGTGGCGCTTTCCTGAGAATATATTGCAACAGGTACAAGTCATCTATTTGTATTCCGACCACGATCATGAACGCGTGGAGAAAAGAATGGAAATATGCAGGGAAATACTTGAAAAGCGATCAAATACCATCATCGACATCGTTGCGGAAGGCGCATCCCTGTTGGAACAGTATTATTACCTCATCCACCTTACTGACTGGATATCCTATTATCTGGCGAAGGAAAACCAAGTGGACCCAGACCCGGTAGAGGCTATCGATTTCTTAAAGACAGAACTTGCCAAATTGAAGTGAACATTGTCTTAAATCACAACACCACCGTAATCGACCTTGGCCTGATTGACTATCAGCAGGCCTGGGAGTATCAAACGAAACTGTTTAATGAGATTCTGGCAATAAAAACTGAAAACAGAAACCGTCTACCTGATCAGCAGCTGGCTACGAAAAACTATTTTATCTTTTGCGAACATCCCAATGTATTCACGTTGGGCAAAAGTGGCGATGAGAAGAATCTCCTCATCAAAAAACGGGATCTACCCTCCATTGAGGCAAGTTATTTTCCCACTAATCGCGGTGGCGACATAACTTTTCATGGTCCAGGGCAAATCGTGGTCTATCCCGTCATCGACTTAGAAAATTTTTTCACCGACATCCACCGGTACATGCGAACACTGGAAGAAGGGGTCGTCCAGACCCTACGAACTTTCTTAATTGACGGTGGGAGAATAGCTGGACTTACGGGCGTGTGGCTCGAGGCTGAAAATAAACTTAGAGTCAGAAAAATCTGCGCCCTTGGGGTAAAGACCAGTCGCTGGGTGACCTTGCACGGCTTGGCGCTCAACGTCAATACAGACTTGCACTATTTTGATTATATCGTACCCTGTGGCATCACCGACAAGGCTGTCACATCTATGGAAAAGGAATTGGGCGCACCTCAAAGCACAGAGTCAGTGAAGAGTATCCTGAAAGGAAATTTGCTGAAGCTTTTTGGAATGAAAGTTTTGGAAGGTAGCCCATGAAATACCTTCTTTCAATTGCCATTGCACTCACCTTGCTTGTGCTTGCAGGCTCCTCCTCTCTGAATACCCGACCTAGTTCGGACTTGAGCAAACACAGGGGCGTTTGCTGAGTAGGTGGCCCTCAAAAAATTACAGAAAAAGTGGGTAAAGGATGGCCAGGATTGATACAGGGGTGGCAAGTTCCATTGCTGTTGATCGAAAAAATTCACCTTCGATTTAACAAGCCTGTTCTCTTCACAGAAATCGGCTATCGCAGTACTCACGATGCGGCCATCGAGCCATGGCAATGGCCAAAAGCGGAAGATTCTTCGCAGGCTTGCTATGAGGCACAGGCCGAATGTTATCGGGCCTTCTTCCAA
Source organism: Cyclobacteriaceae bacterium (assembly GCA_043779735.1). Classification (GTDB taxonomy): domain Bacteria; phylum Bacteroidota; class Bacteroidia; order Cytophagales; family Cyclobacteriaceae; genus ELB16-189. The sequence continues at coordinate 6,684 of JAYWDR010000562.1, forward strand.
ACCGTTTGGGACAAAAAATGGCTTGCGGGGGTCTATTTTTGGAAATGGTATCCCCATGGACCGCGCCGGTTGGGGGCCATAGATTTTACGCCTCAGAACAAGCTGGCTGAAAAAGTGATACTTGAAAACTTTTCCAAATGATGTGTGCCCGATGATCAAAGATATTCCGCTGCCTCAGGTCAAAAATGTAACTCTGGCGGTTGTCCGCGAAAAAAACATTCTTCAACTTTATGAATGGAGGGTCTATCTTATCAATAGAAACGACGTCGCCATCGAAAATACGTTAGTGGCCAGCAGAGGATACGGAGCCAAAAATGGTGAGCCACAAAAGACATCTACTTTGCGGCATTTTCTGCAAAAGGTACCAGCCAACAGTTCAGCGCTTGTAGAGCCAATCGACCCAGGTGTTTTTCATCTCAACAATGAATATTGGATCAGTTACTACATTGGCCAAACGCTATTTGACAAGCGCTTCGTATTTGTCCCGGATAGTATCCATGAAGAAAATCTTAGGCTTGTTCGAGAGCTTGACCGCGAAGGGGTGTTGCATTCCTAGTCAATTCATATTTTCCAAATACTTATAGCCTGATCCTGTGTTTAGGAGAAGGACCGTTTCTTCCCTGCCAATATAGTTTTCAATCAATAATTTTTTTAATGCAGCCCACAGTGCTGCTCCTTCAGGTGCCATCAGGATGCCTTCTCTTCTGGCCATCTCCTTCATAGCGCTCATAATAACCCCTTCGCTGACAGCTACTGGCTTACCATTTGATTCGTGAAGAATTTTCAAAATAAGTGTCTCACCAAAGGGATTAGGTACGGCCAACCCATTGGCAAAGGTTGCCTCACCCTTATACTCGTGGCAATTCTCTTGATTTCCCAGCCACGTTTCTACCAGAGGCTGGCAATTCTCAGCCTGTACGGCAATCATCCGTGGCAGCCTTGATGGAATCCAGCCCATATCGATCATCTCATGAAACGCTTTCCACATGCCGATCAAGCCGGTCCCTCCTCCAGTTGGATAAAGGATTACGTCGGGCAGCTTCCACAGCATTTGTTCTGCAATTTCATATCCCATTGTTTTCTTTCCTTCAAGACGATACGGCTCTTTGAGCGTTGAAATGTCGAAATATTCACCGCGTGCATTTAATCGCTGCACCTTCTTCGCACAGTCGCTGATAAGACCTTTTTCCAATATCAGCCTTGCACCATATAACAGGCATTCTTTCTTAAAAATCTGCGGTGTGTGCTCAGGCATTACTACGACTGCCTCCATACCCGCTTTGGCACAATAGGCACTTAGGGCACCCCCTGCATTGCCAGCAGTGGGCACTATGCATTTTTTGATGCCTAGTTCCTTAGCCTTGGAAATCGCCATGCTCATACCACGCGCCTTAAATGATCCCGTTGGATTGAGTCCTTCATCCTTCAGTACTAGATGCTCCAGTCCAATGTCGCTGCCAAGTCGTTCAAGCCGAAGTATTGGTGTGAATCCTTCTCCAAGTGAAACAATGTTTTTTCTGTCAAAGACCGGCAGTAAGGGAAAATACCGCCACATAGAGCGCTCTCGAATATCAATGTCTTCGGGAGACAGCCCAGCAAGATGTTCATACATGGTCAGCATGACAGCCTTTCCGCAGCGTTCACAACTCGCGTATGTATTCACCTCGTTTGCGGGATATGTCTTGTCGCATTGCGAACATTCCAGATAAGAGAAATGCGAGAATTTTTCTTTCAATGCTACCATGTTTTTTCTTTGGA
>JAYWDR010000563.1:0-2924 GCA_043779735.1 Cyclobacteriaceae bacterium
GCGGTAACAGCCGAAAGTATTTTGCCCGTTCTGGCAATTTCCTCCTTGCAGGAACTGTTTGTGTGGAACACAAAAATTACGGAGGAAGACAGAAAAAAACTTGCGGCCGAGTATCCCAAGGTTATTATTGTTGGCAGTCAGTTTATCGATAATAAAATCCTGCGATTAGGAAGACCGTTGCTGGTCAATGATGGAATTGTAAAGATAGATGAAGGGATAGTCCTGCGACATTCGATGCCTGGTGTGGTGATCCGATACACCGTGGATGGCACCAGCCCCGACAGCGTAGCGGCCAGTCAGTACGATAAGCCATTCACATTGAAGGTTACATCAAAAATCAAAGCGATCGCCTGCAAGTCCGGTTGGTATTGCAGCGAAGTGTTTGAAGCCACTTGCTTTGTGGAAGGCCTTAAGCCGGAGCATGCCGAATTGCTCACGAAGCCCGACAAGCAATACCCTGGTGAAGGAGACAAAAGCCTCGCGGATGGGAGGAAAGGTTTTATTGATGTGCATAAAGAAGCAGCGTGGCTGGGATTCCAGAATGATCCATTTTCAGCCGGATTTAGCTTTGGACCAAATGCTCCGGCCATCCACACCATCGTCATTAGCTATGGAAAAAATCTTGGTTCCTATCTCTTCCCGCCGGAGACAGTGGAAGTGTGGGCTGGCAAAAGCAAGGGTGAGATAAAATTGTTGAAGACCATGAAAGTGGAACAGCCCTTTGGGTATGACCCTCAACAGGTGGAGGCGTTGGTCGTGCCGTTGACTGGTACGAGGTACGCGTATTACAAAGTGGTAGCAAAGCCGGTCGGCAAACTACCGCAATGGCATAGCGGCAAGGGAAAGAAGGGTTGGATTTTTGTCGATGAAGTTTTCTTTTACTGAAATCAATACGGGCTACCTAAAGAAAATCCTATGAAGAGAAGAGAATTTATTCAGCGCACCGGCCTGGCAGCAGGCGCATCGCTTTTATCATTGCGTGCCATGGCAGAAGGTGACGAAATAGTCGGTCAGAACGAAAGAAGGTATCGTATTGACAAGAATTGGGTGAAGGCAGATATAACCGGTCTGCCGGTGAACGATTGCCATGAGATGGTGCAGGATGGAAGTGGCAGGATTATCCTCCTGACCAATGAGACTAAAAATAATGTCATTTTCTTTGACCGGAAGGGGAAGGTCCTGACTACCTGGGGTCATGATTTTCCAGGAGCGCATGGTCTGAGCCTCATTGGCTCGGGCAAGGATCAGTTATTATTCATTACTGATACGGTGCGGCATCAGTTTTATAAGTCCACGCTGGATGGAAAGATTTTGACCACGTGGGATTTCCCTGCCGTATCGGGAAAGTATTCCGAAGCAAAACAGTTTGTGCCGACGGAAACAGCCATTACCCAAGCCGGCGAAGTGTATCTGGCAGATGGCTATGGTTCTCAATACATCATTCACTACGACACGCAGGGGAAAATCAAGAATATATTCGGTGGCCGTGGCGACCAGGAATCTAATCTTGACAATGCACATGGCATCTGCATCGACTACAGGACCAAGCCTGAAACATTAATGATCACAGACCGAACGCGCTGCTGCTTCAAGCGCTATACCATGGGAGGTCAGTATATTGAAACCATTGCGCTTCCGGGTGCTTGTGTCTGCAGGCCGGTGATCAAAGGCGATTACCTATATACTGCTGTCTTACGATCGCCCGACCTCAATCACGAGAACAGCGGCTTTGTCATTATCTTGAATAAGCAGAACAAGGTAGTCTCAGTTATCGGTGGAGCGGAAGCTGTATATGAAAATGAAAAACTTAAACCTTTGAGTCAATCCCGGGCTGAGTTTGGCGAAGGCTTGTTTAAGCATCCCCACGATGTCATAGTCGATGACGAAAACAATCTGTATGTATGTCAATGGAGTTCGGGTAAAGTATACCCCTATAAATTTCTCGCCGTTTGAAATTCCCATCATGAAAAGAACTACTACATTCGTTTTGATGTTCGCGATGTTCAGCACAGCATTTTCACAGCAGAAGCTGGCTGTCTTCAATGTAAAGGACTACGGTGCCACGGGAAGCAAATCACCAACTGCCCAGGTGGCCATTCAGAAAGCAATCAACGCGTGCGCTGCGGCCGGGGGTGGCATGGTATATCTTCCTCCCGGGGAATATACCTCCGGTACCCTTCACCTCAAGAGCCATGTACGACTTCACATTGAAGCGGGAGCCACGCTTTTCTCCATAAAGGAAAAGAGTGCTTTTGATAAGGAAGCTTTGATCTACGCCGACGGCGCAGAAAATATTTCTATCGAAGGGAAAGGAACCATCGATGGGCAGGGGCGGTACGAATGGCGGCTCAATGATATAGAGGATGATTTCATCCGTCCGAACATGGACCAGATGGTGGCGGCAGGTAAGCCCTTGCTGCGCTCCTTCCCAAAAAAGGATCAGTTCGGCAAACTCGTGCTCTTGCTGAGATGCAAAGATGTGCGCATCACCGACCTGTCCTTCATAGATTCTCCCAGCTGGACGATTCATCCGTACGCCTGCGAACGGCTTGTCATTGATGGTGTATACATTCGTTCCAGTCTCAAAGACGGCGTGTGGGCTGACGGCATTGATCCGGACGGCTGCAAGGATGTGCGTATCAGCAATTGCACCATTGAAACCGGCGATGATGCCATTGTATTTTATTCCATGAACTGGTTTGGGCCGGCACTACCCTGTGAGAACATTACGGTTACCAACTGTCGGCTGACGTCCAGTTCGAGCGCGATTAAGTTCTGTGATGGGAACATGAACGCCATCCGCAATGTGACCATTGACAATTGTGTCATCCGCAGTTCGAACCGCGGCATTGCCTTCATGAATTTTGATGGCGGGGAAGTCAGCGACATTGTTCTTTCAAATCTCACGGTAGAATGTGTGCGCA
>JAYWDR010000564.1:0-2920 GCA_043779735.1 Cyclobacteriaceae bacterium
CAGGTTTTTTTGGCTGGCCGTATTTTGTCGGGAATAACTATGCCTACGCTAAATATGATTTTGACAAAAAGGAGATCGGAGCGAGGCATGATTTTAACAAGCCCATCAACACATCACCTAATAATACCGGTATTCAGCAATTACCGCCTGCGCAACCTGCGTTTATATGGTATCCCTATTCTGAATCGGAGGACTTTCCTTTGGTTGGCAAGGGAGGGCGCAATGCCATGGCAGGGCCCGTCTATTATTCTGAAAAATTCAAAGACATGCCCGGCGTGTATCCTTCCTACTTTGACGGCAAGTTGATCACCTATGACTGGATGCGCAACTGGATGATGATCTGTACCATGGACAAAAATGGGAAGCTGATGGACATGGAGCGCTTCATGCCACACACGACATTCAATAATATTATTGACATGGTGATTGGGAAAGACGGCAAGCTATACACCCTGGAGTACGGAACGGCGTGGTTCAAGCAAAACATGGATGCCCGATTGTCCAGGATTGATTACAACGGAGGCAACCGTATGCCCGTCGCGAAACTAAATGCAAGCGCAACGTCCGGATCTACGCCCCTTGCTGTTTCATTTGACGCCAATGGTAGCGATGACCCCGACGGTGACTTGATCAGGTATACCCTCGAGTGGACAGGCCAGAAACTTGAATCTACCTCAGGAAAATTTGATGTGACCTTCGACAAGCCCGGTGAATTTAAGCTTCGCCTTACGGTCACGGACGCAAAAAGCGCCAAAGCCATGGCAGAACTTTCAATCGTAGCGGGAAATACAACGCCAGTTATTGACATAACTGCGGATGAAAATTCAATGTTCTTTTTTCCGAATTCTACGATACGGTATCATGTAAAGGTGAATGACAAGGAAGACGGTAGCACTTCATCAAAGGAAATTGCGCCTGCCTCGGTGCACATTTCATTTGATTATTTGGAAAAGGGATTTGATATGACCAAGATTGAGCAAGGCCATCTGCAAGCTACGTTTCCGGGCATGGATTTGATTGCGGCAAGTGACTGCAAGTCGTGTCACCTGGTGGATCAGAAATCGGCGGGGCCCGCTTGGCGTGACGTGGCAAAACGCTATTCCAAGGACGTGAAGGCAGTAGAGATCCTGTCGGAGAAGGTGTTGAGAGGCGGTGCCGGCGTTTGGGGCGCAACGGCTATGGCTGCGCATCCGCAACTAAGTAAAGAGCAGGTTCAGCGTATGGTGGAGTACATCCTTTATCTCGCCAAAGAGGAGACGAAAGCAAGCCTTCCAATTGAAGGCGTTGTGAAAACAGGAAAGGAGACCGAAGGCGCTTACATCCTGCAGGCGAGTTATGCAGACAGGGGCGCTGCAGGCGTGCCATCGCTTTCGGCTACCAGGATATTCCTTCTGAAGAAACCCTCCTTGGATGCAGACGCAGCCGACGAATTGGCGGTGGCCTCGAAGTTCACGGCACCCACAGGCGATATTGTTTTAAATAATGTGAAAAATAATTCTACAGCGCTTTTTAGGGCCATTGATCTGACCAACGTTGCCTCACTGGCGCCGGTGGCCTATGTATTGGATGGTCAGGCCGATGGTGAGGTAGAAGTCTATCTGGATGGTGTTTCAGGAAAGAAGATCGGCGTTACTACTTTTTCAACAATGCCGGGGATTGAAGTTATGAAGGGAATGAAAATGAAGTCTACCAAACTGAGGCTTGGCAAGGTGAGTGGCCTACACGATATCTGGCTTGTCTTTAAGAATAATACAGCGGGTGACAAGAATTTGTTCTTCTTTGGTAAGGTGGAGTTAGGGAAATAATTACGAAAGGGAGAATTACGAATGAAGGAATTACGAATTACGCGAATAAGAGAATTACGAATGATACAATTACGTGTTGCCAATGGTATCTAGTTTTGCAGTTCGTAATTGATAATTCGTAATTGACCCTCGTAATTGTTAATTCGTAATTGTTAATTGATAATTCGAAATTGAACCTCGTAATTGTTAATTGATAATTCGTAATTAATTGTTAATTTCATCATGAAAACCTGATTTCTATTCATAACTTTTGGCCTTAGTTTCAGGCAGTCAATCAGGGTACTGCCAATGAAGTCTGAAAACATTATTCAACAGAAGAGTTTTGCCTTTGCTATTAGAATTGTTAAAACCCACAAGTTCTTGATTGAAGAAAAGCGTGAATTCATTCTATCCAAGCAGATGATGAGAAGCGGCACTTCCGTGGGTGCCAATGTGGAAGAGTCTATAGGTGCACATTCCAAGGCCGATTTTCTATGGAAGCTTTCAATAGCCTACAGAGAGGCCAGAGAAACATTGTATTGGTTGAAACTGCTGAAGGCGACCAATTATTTGGGTGAGGAGACTGCTGATTCCATGCTATATGAAGCTGAGGAGATCTGTCGGATCATTGGAAAAATACAAATCACTGTGAAAAAGGGAATTGCGAGGGGGAAAATTACGAATGGCGGAATTACGAATTACGAATGAGGGAATTACGAAAGGGGGGAATTACGAATTACGAATGGAGAAATTACGAATGCGTGTTGCGAATGGTATCTCGTTTTGTAATTCGTAATTGTTAATTCGTAATTGTTAATTCGTAATTGACCAACACCGCCTCACCGCTTCTTAATCTTCTCAATCGTCGGAGGCGGCATCGTTAGCAACACAGACATCAGGTCTACGCCATACCACAGGTTTCCTACCCGGACGTTTTCATCCTCGGCGTGCTGATTGTTGTCGTGGTTTACCATGTTTACAGAGATGCCTGGCTTCTTGAGATCGTCAAAGATCAATGTAAAGATACCATTGGAACCTCCTTCGCTGGGCAACAGCACCAACTTGTTGCCGGTGAATGACTTGACGGCTTCAATGACTGGCAGGATGGCGGGGTGATCCATAGGGATTTTCGCAGC
>JAYWDR010000565.1:0-8378 GCA_043779735.1 Cyclobacteriaceae bacterium
ATTTTTACCATGGGGTCCCTCTCAATGATCTCCTGACGCATCAAGTATTTGTAATAACTACGAAGGCTTGCAATTTTTCGGTTGATGGACAATGGGTCCAGTTTAATTTCTGCCAGTTGCACGATCCAGGAGCGCACCATGCCATAATTGGCGGACTGGACGGTGTCCTCATAGTTCGTCTTCAAATAACTTTCAAACTGAGACAGGTCATTTTGGTAGGAAATGACCGTGTGTGGGCTAAATCTTTTTTCAAAGCGGAGATAATTCAGAAAAGAATCGATCATGCAGGCAGCACCATCCGGGCGTGAGGAGAAATGTAAAAAAAATATCCCCTCGGGGAAAGTGCCCGGGGGATATCTTGATAAAATAATTAAGAAATATTAATAATTCTCTTGAGCGAACTGCTTTTGAATGTAAACGGCCTTCAAAACCTCAGTCCTTCTTGTGACAGAGGGTTTTTCGAATGAGGTTCTTGAACGAAGCTCTCTCAATACGCCGGTTTTTTCGAACTTCTTCTTAAAGCGCTTTAGGGCCTTGTCAATGGACTCGTTTTCTTTGATGTTGATAATCAGCATACGGTGTTGAATTGTTAGGGGCCGTAAATATAGTTCAAAAGGCTTCCATTTTGCAAGATCACATCAAAATTGCCCTGGAAATAACCAATTTTTGGATTTCCGAGGTCCCCTCGCCAATGGTGCAGAGCTTAGCATCCCTATAGTACTTCTCCGCCGGATAATCCTTTGTGTAGCCATAGCCCCCGAATATCTGTACGCCATCAGTAGCCACCTCTACCGCTGCCTCGGAGGCAAACAACTTGGCCATAGCCGATTCTTTATTTACGCTCTTACCCATGTTCTTCAATTCGGCCGCCCTGTACGTCAGCAAGCGCGCTGCCTCAATTTTCGTGGCCATATCTGCCAGCTTGAATGAAATGCCCTGAAATGTAGAAATGGGTTTATTAAATTGATGACGTTCCTTGGAATACCGAAGCGCTGCTTCAAATGCACCTTGTGCAATGCCCAGACTAAGTGCCGCGATTGAGATTCGACCACCATCAAGAATTTTTAAGGATTGTATAAACCCATCACCTTCTTCACCCATCCTCTGGCTCTTATGCACTTTACAATCAGAGAAAATTAATTCAGCCGTTTCTGACGCCCGCATCCCTAGCTTGTTTTCCTTCTTTCCTGAAGAAAAGCCCTTGGTTCCCTTTTCGATAATAAAGGAGGTCATACCATGTGAATCCCCTGCTTTGCCCGTCCTGACAATCACCACCACTACCTGCCCACTCTTCCCGTGTGTAATAAAATTCTTTGTGCCATTTAATACATAATAATCCCCTTGTTGAATCGCCACCGTTCTCATGTTGCCGGCATCTGAACCAGTATTTGGTTCTGTCAATCCCCAGGCCCCGATCCATTCCCCAGTGGCCAGTTTTGGCAAGAACTTCTGCTTCTGCTCTTCGTTTCCAAATTGAAGAATGTGGCTCGTGCAAAGAGAATTATGAGCCGCCATCGAAAGGCCAATGGAGCCATCAATTTTGGAAAGTTCAGCGATGGCTGTCACATACTCCATATACCCAAGCCCCGCACCTCCGTATTCGGTAGGTACCAATACACCCATCAATCCAAGCTTTCCCATTTGATGAAAAACTTCAATTGGAAATTCCTGAGATTCATCCCATTCCATCATTCGGGGTCGGATGAATTTCTCACCGAAGTCCCTTACCATTTGGGCCACCATTGCTTGTCCTTCAGATTGCTCAAAATCAATCCCGACGGAAGTCTCAGTCATCATTTGCATGCGTTATGAAATTGTTGGATTTCAAAAGTACGCTAAGTTTTTACGTCAGCCAAACGAGTGTTAGTTTGCTGCTTTATTTAGCCACGACAAGGATATTAATACCCCCTAAAACGCTATTTTTGACCCCTCATAACTGTTTGAAATGAAAATATCTATTGTTGGTACTGGCTATGTAGGCTTGGTTACAGGAACCTGTTTTGCTGAAACCGGCAATACGGTAACCTGCGTGGATATTGACAAGGAGAAGGTGGCACGACTCTCGTCCGGCAAGATTACCATTTATGAACCGGGGCTTGAAAATTTATTCGAACGCAATATGAAGCAAGGGCGTCTGTTTTTTACCAGCGACCTGAAAGCAGGAATTAAGGATTCCCAGATCATATTCCTGGCTTTACCTACACCGCCCGGCGAAGATGGTTCTGCTGATTTGAAATATGTACTGGGAGTGGCAGACCAGTTAGGGGACTTGCTGGAGCAATACACCGTGATCGTTGACAAGAGTACGGTACCTGTCGGAACAGCCGAAAGAGTACAACTAAGAATAAAGGAGAAGACGCGTGTAGAGTTCGATGTAGTGTCTAACCCTGAATTTCTCCGAGAAGGGGTGGCAGTAGATGATTTCATGAAGCCCGACCGCGTAGTCATCGGAACCTCCTCTGAACGGGCCACCAAAATAATGAATACGCTTTATGCGCCGTTCGTAAGACAAGGCAACCCGATCCTATTCATGGACGAGCGTTCCGCGGAGCTTACCAAATATGCTGCGAATGCCTTTCTGGCAACCAAGATCACGTTTATGAATGAGATTGCGAATCTCTGCGAGAAACTTGATGCCGATGTAGACGCTGTTCGAAAAGGTGTTGGCACTGATAGCAGGATTGGGAAAAGATTCCTATTTCCAGGTATCGGTTATGGAGGAAGCTGCTTTCCAAAGGATGTCGAAGCCCTTGCCAAAGCATCCAAGGATAGCCACTATGATTTCAAACTATTAAAAGCGGTGATGGAGGTGAACGCGGCTCAAAAAACAAAGCTCATCCCGCGAATCAAAGAGCACTTTGGTACCCTGCAAGGAAAAGTCATTGCTATTTGGGGTCTATCGTTTAAGCCTCATACGGATGACATCCGCGAAGCCCCTGCGCTGGAGAACATCCAATCGTTGCTGGCAGCCGGTGCTGTCGTGCGCACACACGATCCTGAGGCAATGGAAAACGTGAAAAAGGTTTTGGGAACAAAAATCTCCTATCATGATACGCCCTACGAGGCCGCTACTGGTGCTCATGCAATTTTTATATCAACAGAGTGGCCAGAATTCCGCACTCCTGATTTTGCAAAACTCGCCTTAGTGATGAAAAGCAAGATTATCTTTGACGGTCGAAATCTTTACGAACTAAAGGAGATGAAAGACCAGGGATTTACTTACATCAGCATCGGAAGACGAACTGTACATGGCTAAACCAAGAATCTTAATTACCGGAGGGGCAGGTTTTCTGGGGTCTCACCTGTGTGACCGTTTCATCCTGGAAGGTTTTCGTGTTGTGGCGATGGACAACCTGATCACGGGCGAGCTAAAAAATATCCAACACCTCTTTAATCGGGAGGATTTTGAGTTCTTTCATCATGACGTGTCCAAATTTGTTCATGTGCCCGGCGAGCTTGAATACATTTTACACTTTGCCTCCCCGGCAAGTCCAATCGATTATTTGAAGATTCCAATCCAAACCCTGAAAGTCAGTTCGTTGGGCACACATAACTTGCTGGGGCTTGCCCGAAGCAAGAAATCACGAATCCTGGTGGCCTCCACTTCTGAGGTGTACGGAGACCCTACGGTACACCCGCAAACTGAAGAATACTACGGTAATGTTAATCCGGTAGGGCCCCGGGGGGTTTATGATGAAGCGAAGCGGTTTCAGGAGGCGATGACGATGGCCTATCATACCTATCATAGTCTGGACACTCGCATCATACGGATTTTCAATACGTATGGCCCTCGAATGCGACTCAACGATGGAAGGGTTCTTCCAGCATTTATTGGTCAGGCATTGCGAGGTGAAGACCTAACCGTTTTCGGTGATGGCCATCAGACACGTTCCTTTTGTTTTGTCGATGATCTCGTGGAAGGCATCTTTAAACTGTTGATGTCAAATTATCATTTACCGGTAAATGTTGGCAACCCCGATGAGATAACGATTCTCGACTTTGCTCAAGAGATTATCAAGTTAACTGGGACTAAGCAGAAAATAGTTTTTAAGCCATTTCCTCAGGATGACCCACGACAACGGCAACCAGATATTACAAAAGCACGACAGATACTGGGGTGGGAACCTAAAATTTCACGAAGTGAAGGACTGAAAATTACGTATGAATATTTTAAAACTCTGTCAAAGGAAGAGTTATATCAACGCGACCATAAGAATTTCGATGCCTACACACGATGAGTAAGAAACTGTTAATTACGGGTGGTGCAGGATTCATAGGGTCGCATGTAGTTCGGCTTTTTGTAAACCGTTATCCTGACTACTCCATTTTCAACCTCGATAAACTAACGTACGCGGGGAACTTGGAAAATCTCCGCGAAATTGAGGATAAGAAAAATTACAACTTTGTGAAAGGAGACATTGTCAACTTTGAATTTGTAATGGAGTTTTTCAGCAAAGAAAAATTTGACGCGATCATTCACCTGGCAGCAGAATCGCACGTGGATCGCTCACTGGATAACCCTGCCGAATTTGCGATTACGAATATCATAGGAACTCTAAATTTGCTGCAAGCAGCCAGAGTAAGCTGGAAAGACAATTTTTCATCAAAACTCTTTTATCACATTTCTACAGACGAGGTGTACGGCTCCTTAGAAAACGGTGGTCTCTTTACTGAAGAAACTCCGGTCGATCCTCGTTCACCCTATTCCGCATCCAAAACCGGTAGTGATCATTTTGTAAAAGCCTATCACAACAGTTTTGGAATGCCCGTGATCATCAGTCGCTGCTCCAACAATTACGGACCCAATCATTTTCCCGAAAAGCTTATACCGCTGTTGATTCATAATATTATTAACGACAAGCCGCTGCCGGTTTATGGAAAGGGTGAGAATGTGCGCGATTGGCTTTATGTCGGAGACCATGCCAGCGCGATTGATGTAATCTTCCACCACGGGAAGCCAGGCGAGGTATACAATATTGGGGGCAACAACGAGTGGAAAAATATTGATGTTGTGAAGTTGCTCTGCAACATTATGGATGAGAAGCTGAAGCGTCTACATGGCACATCGGAAAAACTTATTACATACGTAAAAGACAGGCCAGGCCATGACCTCCGGTATGCCATCGACTCGTCAAAGTTGCAACAGGGCCTTGGATGGAAACCTTCGGTGGACTTTCCGACCGGATTGGAAAGGACAGTGGATTGGTATCTTTCCAACCGCGAATGGCTGGACCACGTTACTTCCGGCGCCTATCGCGAATACTATAAGAATATGTATCATAACCGATAATGCGATGAAGGGAATTGTACTTGCCGGTGGCTCAGGCACCCGACTTCACCCACTCACGCTTGTACTCAGCAAGCAACTTATGCCATTGTACGACAAGCCGATGGTCTACTATCCCTTGTCCATTCTGATGATGGCGGGTATCCGTGAAATCCTGATCATATCCACTCCCCATGATCTTCCCTTATTTAAAAAACTTCTCGGTGATGGCAAGCAGCTAGGATGCAAGTTTTCGTATGCCGAGCAGCCAAAGCCTGAAGGCCTTGCCCAAGCTTTTATCATTGGAGAAAATTTCATTGGCAACGACTCCGTTGCCTTAGTATTGGGAGATAATGTCTTTTATGGCTCCGGCCTTATAGATTTACTTCAGGAAAACACACAACCTGAAGGAGGCGTTGTATTTGCGTATCATGTACAGGATCCGGAACGGTATGGGGTAGTAGAGTTTGATAAGAATCAAAAGGCGATTTCCATTGAAGAAAAACCAAAAAATCCCAAATCAAACTTTGCTGTCCCCGGGCTCTATTTTTATGATAATGAGGTGGTGGGCATTGCCAAAGCGTTAAAGCCTAGCCCGCGCGGTGAACTTGAGATCACGGATGTCAACAACGTGTATTTGCGAAACGGAAGACTGCGTGTTGGCATAATGAGCCGGGGTACTGCATGGCTTGATACTGGTACATTTGATTCACTGATGCAGGCTGGCAATTTTATTCAAGTAATCGAACAACGCCAGGGACTAAAAGTTGGCTGTATAGAAGAAATAGCTTTCCGAATGAAGTTCATCACAAAAGAACAACTACTGACTCTGGCCCAACCTTTGGAAAAAAGTGGTTACGGAGTATATCTCAAAAGGCTGGTAGAGGATTAATTGATGCGGCGATTGCCGTGGTCCCACCTGCTTTTCTACAAACCTGAAGGTAGAGTCGCTGTTGAAGGCCGGCACCGATATGGGTCTTGGGTTTCCCTCACCGGCCCCTACTTTTTTTCCGTCGCAGGATAAAAAAAGCCGATTATAATTAGAACAGATGACCTCCAAAACATTTGCAACCATTTATGGGCTTAGCGGCCAAAGAATTCAATTATTTGCGATAAAATAAAAAAGCTATACCTTTGTACTACTTCTTACGGAATAATGAAAGAGGGGACCCAAAAGTCCCCTCTTTGTTTGTTGAACAATGGATATTAAGACAAAATTAACACGGTTGGCGGAGGAAAGTCTTCAGAATTCCAGCCTTTTCGTAGTCGATGTGGTCACTTCCAGCAGAAACTTATCAAAGATCACTGTGATCGTTGATGGTGACAGTGGGGTGACCATTGAAGACTGCGGCAAGGTCAGCAAGGCGTTGTCCATAAAATTGGACGAAGCGGATTTCGGCACCGACCGATACGTACTGGAAGTCGCAACTCCAGGGCTTGACCATCCGCTGAAACTGAACCGGCAGTTTATAAAAAATATTGGTCGAGGCCTAAAGGTTCATGGTAAAGACAAGAGCATCCTTCAGGGCAAGCTGATGGCTGCCGATGAAGAGAGCATGACGCTAAGACAGGAAATTAAAGTAGGAAAAACTATCACCGAAAAAGTAGTGATCCTTAGGTTTGAAGATGTGGAAAAAGCATTTGTACTGGTTTCTTTTAAATAATTTGTAAAATGGACATAGCAAATTTAATTGAGTCGTTTGCAGACTTTGCCAAACAGAAAAACATTGATCGTCCTACGATGATTCGAATCCTGGAGGATGTGTTCCGGACAATGATTAAGAAGAAGTACGTCAATGATGACAACTTTGATATCATTATCAATGCCGACAAAGGCGACTTGGAGATCTATCGTATACGCGAAATTGTCGATGATGATTCAGAAGACATCTGGGAACATGACAAGATCAGTCTGTCGGAAGCGCGCAAGATTGAGCCAGACTTTGAGGTAGGAGAAGAAGTCTCCGAGCCGATTGAAATTGAGCATTTTGGTCGCAGAGCCGTTACTACGGCCCGACAGACGCTCATGCAAAAAGTGAAGGATCTGGAGAAAGACATATTGTTTCAAAAATACAAAGACATCGTTGGTGAAATCATTACTGGTGAAGTATACCAGGTCCTGAGTAGAGAAGTATTGCTGACTGATGCGGAAGGAAATGAAATTTCAATCCCCCGCAGTGAACAGATTCCTAAAGACCGTTACCGAAAAGGAGAAAGCGTTCGTGCCATTGTTCACAAAGTTGAAATGGTGAATGGCAACCCTAAAATTATCCTATCACGCACGTCACCAGTTTTGTTGCAGCGCTTATTTGAACAAGAGGTGCCGGAAGTATACGATGGCTTGATTACAATAAAGAAAGCCGTGCGTGAACCGGGTGAACGCGCCAAAGTGGCTGTTGAATCATACGATGACCGTATTGATCCGGTAGGAGCTTGTGTTGGGATGAAAGGGTCTCGCATTCATGCCATCGTGCGAGAACTTCAAAATGAAAACATCGACGTCATCAACTACACTGAAAATCTAGAGTTGTTTATTCAACGTGCGCTGAGCCCGTCGAAAGTTGTAAGCATAAAAATAGATAAAGAAAACAACCGCGTGTCGGTTTACCTGAAACCTGATCAGGTATCACTAGCTATCGGTAAGGGGGGGCTTAATATTAAATTAGCCAGCCGTCTTGTCGGTATGGAAATCGACGTCTTCCGTGAATTGGGTGAACAGACAGCAGAGGAAGACGTTGACCTCGACGAATTCTCAGACGAAATTGAAAGTTGGGTAATCGACCAACTCAAGCAGATCGGTCTTGATACTGCCAAAAGTGTTCTGGCATTAAACAAGGAAGAGCTCGTACGCCGGACTGATCTTGAAGAGGAAACAGTAGACAATGTAGTGGCCGTATTGAGTAAGGAATTTCAATAAATTCACTTCAGAATCACAGTAATCAGCTAAAACCTAGTCAACTTTGAGCATGGCAGAAGAAAAAATGATACGGCTTGGGCAAGCGTCAAGGAAGCTCAATGTGGGTCATAATACCATATTGGATTTCCTTGCTAAGAAGGGCTTCGCGTTGGAAAACAACCCCAACGCAAAGCTCTCCGTCGAGCAATTTGCCAT
>JAYWDR010000566.1:0-8363 GCA_043779735.1 Cyclobacteriaceae bacterium
GCTTGGGAGTGACCTCAAGACTGACAGAAACAGGTCCACGTCTACTGTTGACCTAAGCGGAAAACAAAACTTTGATGGCCTTAACACATATGGTGATGAAACACCCATCCCCGTTCCAATCGGTGGCACCTTTGGCACCCTCGATCTACGGAGAACAGGCTATTCAGAAGCTGATTTGTTGAGGGCCTCTGGTGACAACCGCGATGTGAAAAGCATAAAGGGTGATTTGGCCCTTCATTACCGTATTAACGACAAGATAGAAGTGTTGTACCAATACCGGTATGGTGGTGGAAGTTCTGTATATCAGGGAACAGAAAAATACGCGTTGCGCGATTTCACACAACAGTTTCATAAAATTGAAGTACGTGGCGATAATTTCTTTCTGCGCGCCTACCAGACAGCAACAGACGCAGGTAAGTCGTATAACCTGTCAGCATTGGGTGGCTTTCTGAATGAAACAATCAGTCCAACCGCAGCACAATGGGCGCCTCTTTATGCACAGACCTATGTTCTTGGGATGCAGGGATATATCCCAGGTGTGGCCGCAGGTAATCAGGATCAGGCGTATGCCCAGGCAAGGGCAACAGCTGACGCGACCCGTCCAGCTCCAGGAACACCGGCATTCAATGATTTAGTTGCAAAAGTTCGGGGCAATTATTTTCAAAAGGTACCCAATGGTGCAGCCGGCGGAGCATCTTTCATCGACAACTCAAAACTTTTGCATGTTGAGGGAAATTATAAGTTCTTCAAACAGATCACCTGGGCTGAGATCATGGTAGGAGGCAATTTCCGCCGCTATGACTTATTTTCTAACGGTACCGTATTCAACGAGGGGAAAGCTACTACTGACGCTTCCGGAAACCCTGTCCTGGACGCAACCGGCAAACCTGTAGTAACCTTTAAGGGCATTACCATTGATGAATATGGTATGTATGCTCAAATAGCAAAGACGCTTGCAGAAAAACTGAAACTAACTGGCTCAATACGTTATGACAAGAATCAGAATTTCAATGGCCAGGTGACACCACGCATTTCTGCGGTATATGAGCTTAGTAAGAACAACAATCTTAGGGCCTCTATACAAACTGGTTTCCGTAACCCCGCCTCCCAGTCCCAATTTATTTACTTCCCTTCATCCGGGGGAACGTTGATAGGAAGTGTCAAGCAAAATGCAGAACAATATGGGATACACAACGGTGGCGCTTGGACGAAATCCTCGTATGATGCCTACCGGGCTTCCGGTGGATCATTGGATCCTAACACTGGCGCTTTCGTGGGTGGTAATTCCAGCTTGTTGACAACGGCCAATCTGGCTTACGTCCAACCTGAACAATTGACAGCAATGGAAATCGGCTTCAAAGGCCTAATTGCTTCCAAAATTCTCGTCGACTTGAATGGATATTACACAACCTACTCGAATTTCCTTGGAGGTCTTGTGGTGGTAGCCTCTAAGCTTCCTACTATTCAACAGGGAGTTCAGGTAAATGCCGGTCAGTTGTGGGCACCCTACACTAACTCAACTCAGGATATTTCGTCCTTTGGCATGGGTTTGGGACTAGGTTACAACCTCCCCAGGAATTTCTCCCTCAGTGGAAACTATAGTTATGCTAATTATGTAGCCGCGGAAAGTCCTGATTTCAAGGCAGGCTTTAACACTCCGAAAAACAAGTTTAGCGTAGGACTCAGCAACCGGAAGATTGGAAAGAACGCCGGCTTCAGCGTGAACTACAGGTACCAAAGTGCCTTTGAGTGGCAATCATCTTACGGAATCTGGCAAGTGCCTGAATTCGGAGTGCTGGATGCGCAGGTTAGCTACAAGGTGCAGACCATTAAGACCATGGTCAAGATCGGCGGAACGAACCTCGGTGGTGGAGACTATCGCACCAACTTTGGAGCGCCATACGTAGGTCAGCAATACTATATCTCGCTGACATTTGATGAATTTTTGAAATAACCGTAGATTACTCTAACAATTACAGATATGAAAAATCATAAATACCTATCCATAATCCTTATCATGATCCTCTTTGTAGGGTCGTGCAAGCAGGAACCCATCATACCGGGTCCTGCTCAACCAAAAATATTAACACCTAATACTACTATCCCAACTAAAGGCTCCGCAGATTTCGCAAAATTCATCGCCATTGGAAACTCCTTTGTCGCGGGGATGCAGGGTGGCGCCTTGTTTAACGATGGCCAGAATAATTCTTTGCCTGCCATCATGAATAAGCAATTCCAGTTGGTGGGTGCTCCTGCCTTATTCAACCAACCGAGCATCAAAGCTACACTGGGATGGAATTTGTTTATCAGTCAGCCATTATTGCCAACGGGACTGCCTCCAGACTTTACCAAGCCAGTGCTGGGCAGATTGCTTTTGCAATATGGCGCCAATAAAGTCACTTGTGGAACTACTACCATTTCTCCCACGCCAACTCCACAAGCGTATGCTGTTGGCAATTTGGAAGCCCTTCCAAATCCTACTGTGAACGCTGCATTCCCCTATGGTAGTAATGGGTCCCTTAAGCCACAATTAAATAATTTCGGTATACCTGCTATTACATTGGGGCAAGCATTGACTCCTCTCACTGGCAACTGGGGTGGTACCACTAATCCTGCTTTCAATCCATTCTATGCACGTCTTGCTTTTCCAGGCACAGGAACAGCCACTATCCTAGGTCTTACTCCAACTACAGGTGATGTGGCTGCCGCTGGTGGCACTTTCTTTATGTTTTGGCTAGGTCTTGATGACTTCTTCTTGTATGCAGCTTTTGGAGGTAATAATGACCTCAGTACTCCGGCTTCTACCAGACCTCCATTGACATCCACCGCAGCATTCGGCGGGCAGTACGCGGCTGCGATGGGTAACCTTCTTGCCTCCAACGCCAACCTGAAAGGCGTCATCGCCAACTTCCCGGACATCTTCGCGATGCCTCATTTTACCGCAGTATCGTATAAGCCAATTCCTCTCGATGCGGCCACTGCCTCCGTTGTGAGTACAGGTTTCGCAGGGTACAATGCTGTTCTTAGTGGACTTATTGCAAATGCTGCGGGCTTTGGGATATCGTCGACTTTAGCTGCAGAAATAGGTACCAGAAAGGTTAACTTTTCCGCCAAATGCGATAATAGCATCCTTATCACCGACGAAACGCTTACTGATTTGGGACCTTATTTCGACATACTTGCTGGTATACCGCCTTCAAGTGGCGGCATTACTGCTCCCCAACGGGCTGCCTTGACTCCATATCAGCAAGTCAGACAGACTACGTCTGCTGACATAATCCCTCTTGCCACCGGCGCCATATTGGGCACCTTGATCAACAATGATCCTACCCTGGTAAATGGCGTAAGCGTTCCTTTAGGTGACAGGTATGCGCTGATACCTTCCGAGATCACTGCTATCAATGCCGCACGTACCGCCTTCAATGCGACTGTCGCAACGACCGCCGCGGCCAACCCTGTCCGGCTTGCCCTGGCGGATGTTGACGCTGCTCTCAAAAGTTTAGTGACAGGCAAAGTAGCTGTCTATAATGGAGTAACTATAACGCCCAATATTAATCCACCCACCGGAATCTATTCCGAAGATGGTGTTCACCCAAACACACGAGGGTATGCCTTCTTGTCCAATGTGTTTATCGCTGCAATCAATGAAAAGTTCTTTGCCACTATTCCACTCACCGACATAAGTCTCTACCAGGCCACAGGGCTTCCGATTCCTTAGATCGGTAATATTTTGATAAAATGAAAAAGGGGCTTCGGCCCCTTTTCGCTTTCAATTCAATTATTAAAGCATTAGAACAGCTGCTTGGCTATTTTATAAATGGGATCAGACTTTCCCATCGAGTAAAAGTGAAGCGTTGGCACTCCAAACTTCATTAACTCTTTCGATTGCTGGGTTGCCCACTCAATACCGACCTGCCTGACAGCAGCATTGTCCTTGCATTTTTCAACTTCATCAGAAAGATCTTCGGGCAAGTCAATATGAAATACGGTAGGCAATACTGTGGTTTGGATTTTAGCCGTCAGGGGCTTGATGCCTGGAATAATCGGCACCATAATACCCGCCTCATGGCATTGCTTTACAAACTCAAAATACTTCTCGTTTTTGAAGAACATCTGAGTCACGATATACTCTGCGCCCAAGTCCACTTTATGCTTCAAGAATTTTAGATCTGCCCTAAGGTTAGGCGATGAGAAGTGCTTTTCAGGATATCCTGCTATACCTACACAGAAATTTGTAGGAGATGCATTTCCCAGGTCCTCATCCAGGAATTTCCCTTTGTTCATCGCCACAATCTGCCCCAATAATTCAGAGGCATATTTATGGCCTTCCGGGTCCGGAACAAACCGGGCTTCAGTCTTAATCGCATCGCCCTGCAAGGCTAATACGTTGTCAATTCCAAGGAAATGCAGATCAATCAACGCGTTTTCCGTCTCCTCTTTGCTGAATCCACCACAAATGATGTGAGGGACGGTATCTACCTTATAATGGTTTTGTATCGCCGCACAAATCCCAACAGTGCCCGGCCGCTTGCGTGTGGAGCTCTTCTCCAGCAGCCCGTTTTCCTTCTTCTTATATACGTACTCTTCACGGTGGTAGGTAACGTCAATAAACGGGGGCTTAAACTCCATCAATGGATCGAGGTTATCGTATAAGGAGCGGATGTTCTCGCCCTTCAGAGGAGGAAGAATCTCGATGGTGAAGAGTGTTTTTCCGTTGGCGTTTTTGAGATGGTCTGTAACTTTCATTTTTATTTATTTATTCTCACGCGAAGTCGCAAAGAGTGCAAAGTAAATTCATTTTCAACCATCTTGGCGTACTTTGCGTCTTTGCGTGAAATATTTAATGCTGAAGAGTTGTTTTTCCGTTGGCGTTTTTGAGATGGTCTGTAACTTTCATTTTTATTTATTTATTCTCACGCAAAGTCAGAAAGAGTGCAAAGTAAATTCATTTTCAACCATCTTGGCGTACCTTGCGTCTTTGCGTGAAATATTTAATAACTCAAATTTGGCGCTAACCATTTTTCAATCACGTCAACCGATTGCCCTTTTCTCTGAGCATACTCCTTCACCTGGTCCTTGTCAATTTTTCCAAGTCCAAAATACTTGGCTGATTGATGAGCAAAGTAATAGCCGCTTATCGAGGAGGCAGGATGCATGGCAAACGATTCAGTTAACATGATGCCTGTTTCCTTTTCTGCATCCAGTAAATCAAAAATGGTCTGCTTCTCTGTGTGATCAGGGCACGCCGGGTAGCCAGGTGCAGGACGGATACCCTGATACTTTTCTTTGATCAACTGCTCCGGAGACAACACTTCGCCTCGCGCATAGTCCCACAATTCCTTTCTTACCATTTCATGCATTCGCTCCGCAAAGGCTTCCGCCAGGCGGTCCGCCAGTGCTTTTACCATGATCTCCTGATAGTCATCGTGCTGGGCTCTGTAGGGTATCAATAGTTTTTCAATATCCACGCCAGCGGTGACAGCAAACATGCCTATGTAATCTGTTTTTCCGCTTGATTCCGGAGCAATGAAATCCGCCAGGCAATAGTTGGGCAAGTCCTGTGCTTTCTTAGTTTGCTGACGAAGGAAATGCAATGTGGCGACCTTCGCCTTCAAATTCTTGTCCTTGTACAAAATAACATCGTCTGTTGCGGTACTCTGCGCCGGGTAGAATGCTACTGCACCATTAGCTTGCAGCACTCTATCTGCAATGATCTTATCCAGCATCATTTGAGCGTCATCAAAAAGTTTCTTTGCCTCTACCCCTACTGTGGCATCCTTTAGAATTTCAGGGTAGCGACCATGCAACATCCAAGTCTGAAAAAAAGGAGTCCAGTCGATATACTTTCGTACTTCACTCAATGGATATTTCAGAAATATTCTTTTTCCCAGGAAGCTGGGGGCTACAGGTGCAGCTTCTTTCCAATCAATCGAAGGCTTGTTCTTGCGCGCAACAATTAAGGGTACATAGTTCTTTTCTTTCTGCCTGCCCTCGTGCTCTTTTCGAAGCTGTACATACTCCTTTTTGACACGAATCTTAAAATTCCCGCGAGTTTCCGGATTGATAAATTCACTCGCCACCGGCACGGAACGTGAAGCATCCAGTACGTGGACCACCGGACCGTCATAGA
This sequence comes from Cyclobacteriaceae bacterium, assembly GCA_043779735.1. Lineage (GTDB taxonomy): Bacteria > Bacteroidota > Bacteroidia > Cytophagales > Cyclobacteriaceae > ELB16-189. Next base: position 6,131 of record JAYWDR010000566.1, read on the forward strand.
CCGGGTCAATCTTGACAGCGGTATGAATACGTGAAGTAGTCGCTCCACCAATGAGAAGAGGGAGGTCCATTTTTTCGTGCTGCATCTCTCTGGCCACATGCACCATTTCATCCAGGGAAGGTGTGATCAACCCACTCAACCCGATAATATCTACTTTTTCCCGCTTGGCAGCCTCAATAATTTTATCGGCAGGCACCATTACACCAAGGTCCACTACATCATAATTATTACATGCCAACACAACACCTACTATGTTCTTGCCAATGTCGTGGACATCGCCTTTCACGGTAGCCATAAGAATTTTAGCTGCGGGCTTACCTACCTGACCGCTTCTTTTTTTCTCTTCTTCCAGGTAAGGTGTGAGGTATGCCACTGCCTTCTTCATTACCCTGGCACTCTTCACAACTTGAGGAAGAAACATTTTACCCGCCCCAAATAAATCACCCACCACATTCATACCCGCCATCAATGGGCCTTCAATTACATGAAGGGCTTTATCGTATTTCTTTCGTACTTCTTCTGTATCGGCGTCAATAAAATCAATAATTCCCTTCACGAGTGCATGCGTCAATCGCTCCTCTACGGTACCCTTTCTCCATTCGTCATCCTGTTCCTTCTTTCTGGCCGCGCCAATCACCGTTTCTGCAAAGTCAACCAACCGCTCTGTAGAGTCATCCCTCCTATTGAGCAGAACGTCTTCCACTCTTTCGAGCAGGTCTTTAGGGATTTCATCATACACCTCCAGCATCGTTGGATTTACGATGCCCATATCCATACCGTTGCTAATCGCATGGTACAAGAAGGCCGAATGCATCGCTTCACGAACTAATTGATTGCCCCGAAAGCTAAACGAGACATTGCTTACTCCTCCGCTCACATGGGCATGAGGAAGATTTTCCCTGATCCATTTGGCGGCCCTGAAAAAATCTAGGGCGTAATTCCTATGTTCGTCTATACCGGTAGCAACCGGAAAAATATTAGGATCAAAAATGATATCGTGAGGTGAGAACTTGACAGTCTGTGTGAGTATGTCATAGGCACGCTTGCAGATATCAATTCTCTTTTGATAGGTGTCTGCCTGTCCGTGTTCATCAAAGGCCATCACTACCGTTGCGGCGCCATATCGCTTCACCAGTCGGGCCTGCCGGATAAAATCCTCCTCGCCACTCTTAAGACTGATAGAATTTACAATTCCTTTTCCCTGAAGGCACTTAAGTCCTGCCTCGATAACATTCCATTTAGAGGAGTCAATCATGACCGGGATGCGTGAAATTTCAGGCTCAGAGGCCATCAAATTCAAAAACTTGACCATAGCAGCCTCCGAGTCAAGCATACCTTCATCCATATTCACATCAATCACCTGAGCGCCGCCCCGCACCTGATCCATCGCTACGTCAAGCGCCTCGTCAAATTTATCCTCCTTAATCAGTTTCAGAAAACGTGCAGAACCTGTGACATTGGTACGCTCCCCTATGTTCACGAAATTCGATGCAGCAGTCACATTGACCGCCTCAAGTCCGCTTAATTTAAGTCCTTCGTTCATCGTAAATAACTACAAAGTATTCGATTGAGCTTGAATCATGCCTGGCACTATTTCGTCAATCTTGCTGCTCTAACTCGCTGGCGGTCGACCCTTGGACTTGCACCTGCCTGGGCTTGTACTTCCTGGCAAGTGTGGCTATCACCTTGATGTGGTCTGGGGTAGTTCCACAGCACCCACCAATAATATTAACCAGTCCTTCCTTTAGAAACTCTTCAATCTGATCTCCCATTTCTTCAGGGCCCTGATCATACTGGCCAAATTCATTCGGCAGGCCCGCATTTGGATAGGCGCTTACAAAAAATGGCGCATTTTCATTCAAGATCTGTAGATACGGGCGCAATTGTTTTGCACCCAGTGCGCAGTTCAAACCAATACTCAAGAGGGGCACGTGGGACACAGAAATCAAGAAAGCATCGGTGGTCTGTCCGGAAAGCGTTCTGCCACTGGCATCCGTGATTGTTCCAGAAACCATCACGGGGACTTCTTTTCCAATTTCTTCAAACAGTTCTTGTAAGGCGAACAAGGCCGCCTTGGCATTCAGTGTATCAAAAACGGTTTCAATCAACAACAGATCAACACCTCCATCCAACAGCCCATTGGCTTGCAGTTTGTAGGCGTTTTTTAGTTCATCGAACGTGATGGCCCGGTAACCTGGATTATTCACATCCGGTGAAAGTGACAAAGTCTTAT
>JAYWDR010000567.1:0-2889 GCA_043779735.1 Cyclobacteriaceae bacterium
GAGGTTGTTACTGAACTTTCAAGTAAAATTTACAGTGATCCTACCATCACTTCAGACCGCAAGGCAATGATGAGCCGGGCGCACAAGTTTCTTAAAAAATAGTATTGAACAAATTCAAAACCGTACTCTACATTAACATCTGAGGGCGGTTTTTTTATTGCTTCTCAAATACTTTTTTGCCACCGAGGATAGTCATCACCACTTCAGTTTTTAACAAGTCGCTATCCGGAACTTTCGTAATATCCTGGGAGAACACCGTGAAGTCTGCCAACTTTCCTGGTTCAATGGATCCTTTCATCTTTTCTTCAAAGGCACCATAGGCTGCATCGAGAGTGTAAGAACACAAGGCTTGCTCACGGGTCATTTTCTCTTCGGGCTCAAATCCTCCAGCAGGTTCACCTTTTAATGTCATGCGGGTAACGGAAGCATAAAAACTCGCGATCGGATTAATGGGCTCCACCGGAACATCCGTGCCATTGATAACTATCGCTCCCGTTTTTAAAAGGGACTGCCATTTGTACGCTCCTTCTTTGATGCGCTTCTCCCCCAGTCGCTCAATCGCCCAGGGCCTGTCCGACGAAAGGTGGATGGCCTGCATGGCGGCGATGACACCCAGTTTTCCAAAGCGTGCAATATCATTGGGGAGTAAGTGCTGTGCATGCTCAATGCGAAAGCGTGAATCCTTTTTCTCAGAATTTTCTTTGAAAGCTATCTCATACCGGTCCAGAATCTCATGGTTCGCCCGATCGCCGATAGCATGAGCGCAAACCTGAAAACCATACTGAAGTCCTTCTCTGGAAATTTTTAGTACCGTGTCCATCGGAAAGGTAGCCATACCAAAAAATCCAGGCCGGTCGCTATACGCTTCGGTGAGCCAGGCCCCCCGTGAACCTAAAGCACCATCACAATTTAATTTTATGGCCCTGATGGTGACGCCGCGCGGATCAATTTCGGGACCCCTTTTATACCAATCACGGAGGAGCTGCCGGTCTCTGCCCGTTAGCATAACGTATAGCCGGCTTTTTATTTTTCCTTCAGTCCTGAATTTTTTAAACAATGCAACATTCTCCCGGGTGGCTCCCGCATCATGAAAACTCGTGATGCCATTCCTGGCGCATGCATCCATGGCGAGTTCCAAAGCTTTTATGTTGGTCTCCTCCGTAGCAGCAGGAATAAATTTGCCAACCAGTCGCTGTGCCCTCTCATTAAAGATGCCCGTAGGATTGCCCAGAGGGTCTCGAATGATCTCCCCTCCTTCTCCGAGATCAGACTCCATTTTTTCTACTGACAGTTGGTTGACACCTGCAATCCGCATGGCCTTTTCATTCACGAAAGCGACATGGCCGCTAGCGTGTTGGAGAAACACAGGATTGCTGGGAGATACCTTACTCATTTTTTGATGGGTCTGAAATCCCTTGACTGTGATATCAGGTTTTACGTCCCACTTGTCCTGGTGCCATCCGCGGCCCAGGATCCATTGGCTGGGCTGTGCTTTGGCCACAGCCTCGCGCACTTTCTCTACCATCTCATCATAACTCTTGATGGTTGTCAGGTCCAGGTTGAGTTCACTTTCACCAAGTCCCATGATATGTCCATGAGATTCGATGAATCCGGGTGTAAGTGTTGCCCCCTTCAGGTCGATGATCCGGGTATTCTCATCCTGGTATTGTTCAACCTCTTTTAAACTTCCGCTGAAAAGAATAGTATCGCCTTTGACAGCAATCGCCTCAGCCGTTGGAGACTTTTTATTCATGGTATAAATGGTGCCTCCTTTGACAATCAAGTCAGCTGGCGAGGGCTTCGGCCTACAGCCAATGACTATAAGAACCAGGAAGAAATAGTTTTTCATGAGTCATTAATTTTAAGAATGCCAATTTAGCCGTAATGGAATTACCATAAAAATAATCCGTGTTAATCCCAGCCTTCGCCGAAACGGCTTCGTGCAGGCAGGCGTGCAATCCGTGGCTTTTTGTATTTATTATACAGTTATAAGTATATATTTCAGTGGAAAAAGATTCAAGTATCTTCGTTAAAAGAAATAAAATATGAAGCGGCTCCTGATGGTACTTTTTGTTTTTACAGGCTCTCATTTTGCATTTTCGCAGAGTGTAGGCCTGTCTTTCTCTTACTTCATTCCGCGAAACGGATCGTTCTCAACTCCCATTAGTCCGTTTTCCATCCGTGGCATCGGAATCGATCTTTCCCGGAGTTTTGCCCTGGAGACTGGTGCATCGCTCTACCGGATGTCTGGATTAAATGTCATCGACTTGCCTTTTGAGAGTCAATCTTCTTTAACAGGTCCCAATTTTACGCTCTATGTTCCTGGTGAGATTGTATTTAAAATCCAGGGAAAGAGCACACAACTCAAACTCAAGGCAGGCGGATTCTTCTTTTATGCCTTTGATCAGCAATTGAATTATGGAAATCTGGACCGGGCCCTTCGTACATATCAAAAATGGGATGTAGCTAATTCCCAGTTTTCATTTGAAAATAAACCAGGCTTTGGACTTCAGGGTGGCTTTGAGTTTACAATCGACGTCACCCGGCAATGGGGCATTTCACTGGAAACAAATTATTTAATGGGCCAGGCCGGAATCCCCTTGACGGGAAGTTATACCGGGGGCATGGTAGGCGGCACGAATGACATCATTCAAGCTAAATTTCCAGATGCGAAAGTAGATTTTACCGGATTGGAATTCTCCATTGGAATCTTATTCAATACGGGTAAGCGGAAGTAGATTATTCTGACCTCTTTGTGTCTTGGTGCCTTCGTGGCTAATTACCGGATTTCGCCACCAAGGCAGTAGAGTAGAGAAAAGGAACAAGCGGTAAAGAGCTTACGCCACATTTGCTGACCTCGTTTCCTTTTCCCCCTCATCAATCCGTACG
>JAYWDR010000568.1:0-20646 GCA_043779735.1 Cyclobacteriaceae bacterium
AATAATAATATTCTCATGCCGGTGCTGAGCTTCCCCGTAATCATTGGAATCCTGCTCATGGTCATTCAGATAACCAAAAACTGCATCGATGGTCTGGACCGGTCCGCCAGCACAGATGAGCTGCTGACCTTGTGTGCGATAAATATAATGGTCACCTCCATTTCCTATTTGCTCTTCCCCTATATTTGGAGAAGTTAAAAAAAACTATTTCGTCAGCGCCACAGCTTATGAACAAATCCTGGTGGAAAATTTTGTCAGTGATTCTCCTTCTCTATACGGTGGCAGGCGGATTTTTGATGGATGTGCCCAGGCTTTCTATTATTAATGAGACGATACGTGCTTTATACTTTCATGTTCCCATGTGGTTTGGCATGGTTCTTATGTTCCTATTGTCGACATTGAATGGTATACTATACCTCAGAAAGCCAGATAAAGATCGAGATATTGTTTCAGTGGAGTTTGCCAATACGGGTTTGACCTTCGGGGTTCTCGGTATTGTCACCGGTATGTTTTGGGCCAATTACACATGGGGTTCTCCTTGGCATGGCGATCCCAAGCAAAACGGCGCTGCCATTACCTTGTTGGTTTACATGGCCTACTTTATTCTACGCGGTTCACTCGAGAACCACGAGCAGCGAGCTCGTTTAAGTGCCGTGTATAACATTTTTGCATTTGCAGCGATGATACCGCTGATCTTCATCATTCCGCGCCTCACCAGTTCAATGCATCCTGGGAGTGGCGGCAATCCAGGATTTAATATGTACGATCTTGATAGTAATATGCGAAAAGTTTTCTACCCTGCAGTAACAGGATGGATACTATTGGGCGTGTGGATAGCGAGTGTTCGAATTCGCCTGAGACGGGTAGAGGAAAAAATTCTTGACCTTGAGTATGAAAAAAATAATTAGTCTTTTGTCAATCTTGCTGATCGTTGCCACTGCCCACGCGCAGGAGGTTGAAATGGCTGACAATTTGAGAGCGGAAGGAAAAATCTATGTGGTCGTTACCATCCTTCTTGTGATCCTTATTGGGTTAGTGGGCTACCTTGTCATGATTGATCGCAAAGTCAGCCGCCTTGAGAAAAAGCTTGAAGAGAAAAGCAGATCCTGAATATAGTCGCGCTCAAAGTCGCCAAGACCGCTAAGAATACAATTGAACGCAAAGGGGTACATCTTGGCATGATGAGCTTGTTTTGAATAAGGGAATAAAAAATCCACAAGACCGCCGAATAACTGTTTGCCTTGGCTCTGGCGGAGAAATATATTGTATGTAACTTTGACCCGCTTAACTGGACGGAATATGAAAAAAACACACCTCATTGCAATTCTGCTTATTGTGGCGGCTATTGCGATTATTATATCCACCGCGGGGGACGCCAGCAGCTATGTCACCTTTGACCAGGCTTATCAAATGGCAAAAGTTGGCAATCGTGCCAGCATCCATGTGGTGGGTGAACTCAAGAAAAATGCTCTTGGTGAAATTACAGGCCTTGAAAAAAGCCCTGATAATCTTTCATTTTCATTCATTCTTCTCGACGAAAACAAGAAAGAACAAAAAGTATATTACAATGAGCCCATGCCTCCAGATTTCACACGCTCAGAAAAAGTGGTCGTAATTGGCGGTTACCGGGGCGATCTGTTCATGGCAGAAAAAATCCTTCTTAAGTGCCCTTCCAAATACCAGGATCAAAAACTTAATGCAAAGATTTAGTTACTTTGCGCCATGCTTCATTACTTCATTGGTAATCTCGGCCATCTTTTTGTAATCACCTCGTTTGTCACAGCCATAGTAACTTCATTTTGCTATTGGAGAGCAGCCACCGCACAGGACATTAAAAACCACCAGCATTGGATAAGCAATGGCCGTTCAGGATTCATGATTCACTCGATTGCTGTACTCGGCATAGTGATTTCCCTTTTCACCATCATCTATAAACATTACTTCGAATACCACTACGCCTACGCCCATTCCTCTTTGCACCTTCCTGGACAGTACATGATATCCTGCTTTTGGGAGGGCCAGGAAGGTAGCTTTTTACTCTGGATGTTTTGGCAGGCTGTTCTGGGGATTGTTCTAATGTTCACCCAGCGCATCTGGGAGGCCCATGTAATGACTCTCTTCGCACTCGTCCAGACTTTCCTTGCTTCAATGATTCTTGGTGTGGTCATTCCAGGGATAGGCCTGAAGATTGGGAGTTCCCCGTTCATTCTTCTTCGCGATGCGATGGCCGATCCTATCTTCAAAATCCAGCCTGATTTCATTCCAAAGGATGGCAATGGTCTGAATCCTCTTCTTCAAAATTACTGGATGGTCATTCATCCCCCAACCCTATTTCTTGGTTTTGCTTTGACCCTTGTTCCCTTCGCGTTTTGTATGGCCGGGCTGTGGCAAAAAAAATATACAGAGTGGATAAAGCCTGCCCTTTCCTGGACACTCCTCGGTGGCGCCGTGCTGGGCATCGGTATACTCATGGGCGGCTATTGGGCGTATGAAACCCTCAGCTTTGGAGGCTATTGGAACTGGGACCCGGTAGAAAATGCCGTGTATGTTCCCTGGATAATACTCATTGCTTCGCTCCACACAATGATCACTTATAAAAACAGCAAGTCGTCACTTAAACTTTCTATTATTCTGGTGATTGCGGTGTTCATACTTATTCTATATTCCACTTTTCTAACTCGCAGCGGCATATTGGGCGATGCTTCTGTTCATTCTTTCACTGACCTAGGACTTTCTGGTCAATTGTTATTGTATCTACTGTTCTTTTCTGGTGCGGCTATTATCTTAGTGATCGTTCGCTGGAAAGAGATTCCCTCTTCTACTAAGGAAATCTCGACCTACTCCAGAGAATTTTGGGTTTTTATGGGGGCCATTACACTTTGTCTCATGGGCTTTCAGGTGCTCGTACCTACCTCCATACCTGTATACAACAAAGTGTTGGAAGTTTTTGGGGTTCATTCCAACCTGGCTCCACCAGCTAACCAAATTCAGTTCTATTCAAAATTTCAGCTTTGGTTTGCTGTCGCTGTCGCCCTGCTCTCCGGCACGGGTCAATTCTTTTGGTGGAAGAGGATTGAAAAAGAAAAACTCAAAATGGAGCTACTCACTCCGGTATTAATAACCCTCATTCTTTTTGCAGTGATTATTTCGATCGCTCGCGTGACAGATCCTGTATACATGGCGCTGTTATTGGCGGGGCTCTATATCATTGTTTCAAACATTAAAGTGCTGACTGATGTGTGGAAGGTCAATCCAGCGCTCTCTGGCGGAGCCGTCGCTCATATAGGTGTGGGTTTGGTATTGATTGGTATATTGTTTTCCGCTGGTTACTCAAGGGTGGTCTCACTCAACAACACCGGTTTACTGTATAATCGCGAAATGGGTACCGAATTCAATCGCGATAACCTGCTACTCTTTGTTAATGAACCCCGCTCTATGGCGGGTTATGACATAGAGTTCCTGGGAGAACGTGTAGAGCCGCGCCATAAATCCGGCTATGTGAAGCGTAACGATGTAGTGCCAACGGAAGACCCATATAAAGTAGTGGCCAAACGAGATATTCTATTCAATGGGCAAAAGCTTTACAGTGCTAAGGACACGTTTGAAGTTTATCCAGAGAATACATTCTATGAAATTCAATTGCGTCAGGGTGAAAAAATTGCGGCTTCTCTCTTTCCGCGAATCCAACTCAATCCAGGCATGGGGGGCATTCTTCCTTCCCCAGACATCAGTCGCGGGTTGACCAAGGACTTGTATACGCATGTGTCTGCACCCATGAACCGCGAAGCAGTACCCGAATGGAGCAAAATGGAAGAGTTACGGGTAAAAATAGGACAACAGTTTTTTGTCAATGACTACGTTGCGGTACTGGAGCAGGTAGATCGCATAAACAAGATTCCAGGAATTACGCTGGGGGCCGAAGATGTTGCCGTGCTGGCAAAGATCAAAGTTGAAGGCGAGCACAACAGCTATTATGCTGAACCCATGTTCCTTATCAAAGATCGTGCAGAGGTGGGCCGCATTGCGTACGAGGTTGGAGAATTAGGAATTAAAATTGCACTGCTGAACATTCATCCTGATACAAACGAATTCACATTGGGCCTCAACACTCGCCAAAAGGATTGGGTAATCATAAAGGCAATGGAGAAGCCATACATCAACATCCTATGGATAGGTACCGGAATACTGATGATCGGGTTCATCGTGGCGATGATGAGGAGATTTAAAGAAGACTTGGTCTAGACGGCTGCCACCAGCTTTTCAATAATCCCGTCCACTGTCATCCCCTCAGCCTCTGCTTTGAAATTCCGCACAATACGATGGCGCAATACGGCACTTGCCACGGCCCGGATATCTTCAATGTCAGGGGAATATTTTCCATTCAGTAAAGCATTACACTTGGCTCCTAAAACAAGGAACTGAGATGCGCGAGGGCCAGCACCCCACTCCAGATAATCATTTGAAATGGCTGAGCCATTGAGGCCGGGACGTGTGAGGTGAGTCAACTTTACAGCATATTCTACTACATTGTCCGCAATGGGTACGCGTCTTACCAAATGTTGATAATACTGTATGCTTTCGGCTGACAAAACCTTGCTTACGGAAGCAATCTCATCCGCTGTCGTCATCTTCACAATATCGAGTTCCTGTTGATAGCTGGGGTAGTCCAGAAAGATGTTGAACATGAAGCGATCAAGCTGGGCCTCAGGTAATGGATAGGTTCCTTCCTGCTCAATCGGATTTTGTGTAGCCAGCACAAAGAAGGGTCGTGGTAATTCATACCGGACGCCCGCAATGGTCACGGCATATTCCTGCATAGACTCCAACAGAGCGGCCTGAGTCTTTGGAGGTGTGCGGTTGATTTCATCAGCCAACACGATGTTTGCAAAAACCGGGCCTTTGACAAAATGAAAGTTTCTTTCCTTATCCATCGTCTCCGCGCCCACAATGTCAGAAGGCATAAGATCGGGAGTAAACTGAATTCGCTTGAACTGTAAGTCAAGGGCGTTGGCTATAGTTTGCACCAACAATGTTTTTGCCAGTCCGGGCACTCCTACCAATAATGAATGACCGTGACAGAAAATGCCTGTCAGCACCAACCGCACCACTTCATCTTGTCCTATGATTACCCGTGCAATCTCGGCTTTCAGTTTTCTGTATGATCCTGCCAATTCGTTGGCAGCTTCTACGTCATTAGAAAATTTCTCCATTCAATGTTAGGTTACCGGTGAGTTTAAAACGGGGGGGTCATCCTAGTGACCTGACAAAACTTAGTCTATGATTTTGCAACTCTTGTAGACTGGGTCTATTTTGATAAATACATCCTGACGGGCTTTTCTAAACCACTTTTCCAACATCTTATCTCTTTTCTGCGCCAAGGCTGCCGACTGGATGCGGTGCCAATCATCCTGCAGACTTGCTTGGTGTGGGAAAAGTCGTTTCTTAAAATACAAAATCCGAACTGCATCTTTTCCATCATCGGTACGGTAGGTGATCGGCTTACTTATTGTTCCTTCCTTCATGCTGTCAATAGTAAAATACACGACTGGGTCAAGTTGCTTGATGGAGATCTTAGCACCCCCGTCTTCGTCTGTAAAGAAACCACCAAACCCTTTAGAGCGCTGGTCATCAGAGAATGATTTTGCTGCCTGCTCAAATTTGATGCTGTCCTTAACGATTTTTCTTCGTAAGCTATCAAGAAACTTTTCAGCCCTGTCGATATCAGTCTTTGATGGTGCTGCCGAAATCAAAATGTGTCGGGAGTTATATTCATTCCCTCTACGGTCAATGAGCTGCATGATATGGAAACCAAAAGGGGATTCAAATGGCTGGGAAATATCTCCTATTTTGATAGTGAACGCCGTGGCTTCATAACTCGGCACCATAGCTCCTCGTCCCACATAGCCCATATTTCCGTTGTTATATTGAGCGCTGGGGTCTTCCGAATATTTTTTTGCCAGCTCGTTAAAGTTTTCTCCGGCCAGGATCCTATCACGTAATTCATTGAGCCGTTTTTTTGTATCCTTCTTTTGTGACTCGCTCACCTTTGCCTTGAGTACGATTTGCGCAACCTCCACGTCAGCCGAATAAAAAGGCAGGCTATCTGCCGGTATCTTATTGTAAAACCGTTTTACTTCAGCGGGAGTTATGCCAAGTCCCTTGGTAATCTTTCTCTGCATTTCATTGCCTAGCATCTGTTCCCGAATCTGATCACGAAGCTCAACCCTGATTTGTTCCAATGATTTTCCCCAAGCTCGTTCCAGTTGATCCGGCGAATTGCCTGAGTTCTGCAGAAGCATGTTCATTCGTTGCTCTGTATTATTGTCAACTTCCAAGCTTGTCACTATGATTGAGTCTATCTCCGCTTTTGCCACAAGCAACTTATTGATGACTAACTGACTGAACATTTGGCACTTTGCTTCCACCGAGGCAGTGCCTCCATTGGATAGGTAATTTTTATACGCACCTTCCAGCTCTGAATTTAGTATGATATAATTATCCACTTTGGCTATTATCTTGTCAGCCACAAAGCCTCTTGGCTCCTGTGCATAAGAGCCCTGCAATACCCCTGCCAGTAGGAGGGCGCTAATTAAAAATCTCAAAATCCTTCTGTTTAATAGCATTTTTGTACACTTCTTCCTCCAATATTCTAGCAAGTTCTACTTTTCTTTTATTTAAGAGAATATTTCTGATGTCTTCTTTCACGAATTCCAACGGAGAAATGTTGTCAGATATCTTGTAATCATTTACTTTAAGGAAATATAAAAAATCAGCATCACTTGCTTCGTAGAACGGATTCGTTTTCAAAAACTGAATTTTGTTCGGTATTTCTATCATGGGCGAATTAACTACCAATTTGTCAAATGCAATCCAGGAACTATCATTAAGATGATATGCCACAGAGAAACTCAGGCAGTACGACTTCAGCTCATTTTGCTCTTTTTCTTTGGTGGAAAAAATCATGTCCTTAACCTTGCCGGTCCGCGGGGCCGTCTTCGGAACTTTGATGTAAGTACCACGCACAATGTTTTGCTTCAAAATAAAATTATCTACATGGGCACGGTAATAATCATCAATATCTTTTTCTGAGATGCTGTCATTGAGGTGCTGCTGAATATAGTAGTTCTGATATTCGTAGCCTATCAGGCTATACCGGTAATCAAGAACCTTCCTCTCTACCTCCGCCTCATTAATATTAATGCGCTTCATTGCCTCACCAATAATGAGCTGCTTTCGAATCCAGTTATCGATGTACGCGGACGCCCTGGCCGCGCTGTCATCAGCGGTAGAATTTTGATCCACAATATCAACTAATTCATCCTGAAATAAATATTTGTCATTAACACGAGCCACCGCCTTTCGAATCGGGGCAGCGGCTTGCTCGACCTTTTTCCTCTTGATGTAGTCGCAACCTGCCAAGGCCAGTGTAATACACAATGCCCAGCCTACGGAAGTCAATATATGCCGCATGCTATTTTTCACTCTTGGTCAGCTCATTTATAACAAACTTCTTACCCTTGGAATTGACCTTCACAGGATACTTTCGACTCAGCCCGGCAATCCAATTTTTTTCAAGCACATCCTGGTAATCAGAAATAAGACGTGCGCGGGTTTCTTCAAAGCTCTTTATTCCCGGAGGTACCAAGTTATCAATCTCGACAAGGTAATAGGTTTCGTCCACTTCAACACTGTGCAAGCCAATGCTCCAGGATACCCGGTCTACCGCCTTATTCTCACCACGCTCGTAGTGACGCATTGGGAGTATCGACTTAAACTTTTTGAGATCTTCCTTTTTCAGAGAATCGCCAGACATCACCCTTTGCTTGACCTCGTCCAGGAAGTTCTTGTTAGTGGTGGCAAACACCTTTGCATGAACCCGGTCACCTGCCCGATATTTATCTTTGTTTGCATCATAGTATTTCCTCAACCCTAGTGTATCCTCAGAAGCCTTCGTCCAAACCTCTTTTTCCATAATGGTAAACAAAAGAATACCTTCCTCGTATTCGGTAAGCAAGTTTCTATACTCAGGATTATTCTGCCTCAATTTAACATCTTCGATGTCACCAATCTCCTCCAGGACAAACCGGTTGTACAATTGAATCAAGTAGCTCACCGGAGCTGCACTTGTTCTGCGTTGTTCTGTGAGAATAAATGAAATAAAATGAGCCACTAAGATCTTTTGCTCTTGAAGAGTGAAAATGGTCCTTGCTTTAAACTCAGCTTCGCCCTTGAATTTCCACCTGCCGTTCTGTAAACTTGAATCCGCTGAGGCAACAAACCAATTCTTTACGTCCGCATCCTCAGTAAAGTCATACTGTCTTTTCTTGACTTCAAGGCGCCTTGCGTCTGCAATTTGTAATCGTTCATCACTCCCAACCTTTTTCCTCAAAGAAGCTTCGACCTCCAGAAAGGAAGGCACGGGCATTTTCTTTTCCAATCGTACAATATGCCAGCCATAGACTGATTGAAAAGGGTCAGATATCTCCCCCTGTGTTGTCAATGAAAAGGCTACTGCTTCAAACTCTGGTATTGAGGCCAATGCGCCCACGCCAAAGGGTCTCAATCTTCCTCCGGAATTCTTCGTTGCGGGATCATCAGAATATTCCTTGCAAAGCTCTTCCCAATTTCTTCCTCCCCGAAGTTGGTCATAAATTTCCAGAATCTTGTTCTTCACTTTAGTGTTCTCTCCTTGGCCAGTTCGAAGTATGATATGCGATACCTCCACTTCTCCTCGCGACAGCCTTCGACTGGTGACTTTTATCAAATGATATCCAAAACGGGTTCGGACAGGTTGTGAAATTTGCCCCACGCTCATAGTATAGGCCGCCTGCTCAAAAGGATACACCATTTGAAGAGCCGTGAAAAAACCAAGGTTGCCCCCATTAGTCTTGGCAGAAGGATCTTCAGATTCTTCCTTCGCCACTTTCTCGAAATTCTCACCCCCCATGATCCGCTCCCGTATCTTTGAGATTTTGTTGAAAGCCAGAATCGTATCCTTCGGGTCGGCATCAGCTCCTGTGGTGATCAGGATGTGTGACGCTTTCACTTCCTCTGTCAATCGTTGGTAGGTCTCTTTTGTTAACCGGTCAAGCTCGTCCTTGTCGCCCACATACGGCTTCTTGAGTTCGATTTCGTAGGACTTGAATTCTTTCTTGAACGCCGATGTAGTATCGAGCCCGCGCTCTTTTGCTTCGGTAACCTTCAATTTGAAATTAATCAAAAGGCCCAGGTAATCGGTAATCTTCTGCTCGGCAAAGTCCTCTTTCTTAAGGTGATTCTTTTTATATAGATATAGGAACTCGTCCGCGTATATCGGTTGGCCCTTGATCAAAAACAGCCTGGGTGACTTTGAATTCGGCTTCGAGGATTGTCCTGAGGCCTGACATACCACTACCAGCAACAAAATAATAAGCAAATTTCTCTGCACGATTCAGCGGTTAACACGTGCAAAAATACGAGGTGCTACCAGATAGCCAAAATAGTATTATCAAACCGCTTTGGTGAGCCTGCAAACATGGCGGCCATTGCGGGTGATGTAGAGCACTTCATCCATAATGGACTTCACTAGCCTGATGCCAAGACCTCCTTTTCGTTTTTCGTGAATTAGGCTGCCAATTTCTGGTTCATGAAAAAGATTAATGTCAAACATCTCACCGTCATCCATAATTTCGAAAATGAGCTTACCCTTCTCGGGAACATCAATTCGCATTTCTAAATGATGATCCGGATTACAATGATGGGCGTGAATCATCAGATTGGAGCACATTTCATCAAGTGCCAGAATGATTTCATTCAACTGTATGTCGGAGGTAACATGGCCCCTAAGCGACTTTCGGACAAAGTCCCGCACACCTTTTAGGTTCTCTAAGCTACAGCCAATGTTATACTGGTAACTCATGTATCAATTTTTTTGCCTCCTGCTTATTGACACTAATATGAATGAGGTCCGCCAGGCCGAGGATTTGAAAAGTATTGGCAACCTTTTCTTTGAGTCCAAACAGTACCATCCGAATATGCTTGTCGCGAATCTCCTCGATGTACGACATAAATACACCCAGACCTGCCGAAGAAATATATTCTAATGCAGTACAATCCACGAGAATCATTTTTGATCCTTCCCCAACGCTCTTTGCGATGGCGAAGTCTAGCTCAATGGAAGAACTGGCGTCAATTTCGCCTACTACTGCAAGAATGTCGGTCCCGTCTTCCTGCATTCGCTTGATGTGCACCATAAGGTTTAAACGTATTAGGTTTTTTTAGGTTCTTTCGTTACTTAAACTTCACAATCATAGTTGTATAGTCATCATTAATTTCTTCTGTTCCGGTGTATTCATATAATTTATTGATCAAATGTTCCTGGATCTCCTTAGGATCCTGTGACACCTTCTGGATGATTGCATTCTTTAGGAGATCTAATCCAAACTCTTCGCCCTTCGGACTATTGGCTTCCGTAATCCCGTCAGTAAAAAGGACCAATACATCACCTGAAGCGTAGGGAATAGTATTCGTCTCAACAAAATTACGAAAGTCCTTTCCCCTCACCATACCCAGAGCCGCCCCCTTGTCAATAAGGTATTCTGCCTTCTTCTCAGCGGCGCGGTATATCAATACGGGGCAATGACCCGCACGGGAATAGTAAATCTTCTTTGCCATGGAGTCGACAACAAAGTAAGTGGCAGAAATAAAGGAACCTCTCTCCAGACAGTATTTGAGTGCTTGATTGGCACGCACCATAAATTCCCTGGGCTCCAATTCCTGTTGCGCCAGGCTATGAAAAATTCCCTTCATCTGGGACATGTGAAAAGCGGCTGTCGTGCCCTTGCCGGACACATCCGCTATGATCAGGCCCACCTGGTGGTCATTGATTCTAAGGGTGTCATAGTAATCGCCCCCTACCTCATCGGCCGATTCTGAAAAAGCTGAAATTTCGAAATCATCGTCCTTCTCCAGCTTGGTGGGGAGCAAACTCTTCTGAACGCTCTTCGCAATTTTCAACTCTTCTTTGTAGCGCTCATTTTGAATGGCTTCTTTCAACAATCGAAAATTTTCAATCGAAATTCCCGCTTGATTGGCGAACGCCGACACGATGTGAGTCATCTCCTTATTAAATCCGTCGGGCAACTCCTTCAATAATGCCAGCGTCCCGATTTTTACTCCTTTCACGTGGATGGGAAATGCCATCAATGAGCGAAACCGAGTGCCTTTCAACGTGGCTAGGTGATTCGACAAATTTCTTGTTCTGTCACTGCCCTGATCCAGAATGCCTTTTACATGTCTTCCATTCAAATGCAATTGAATTTTCAGGGTATCGTCCTCTGTAATCTGGTAGGTTTGCAAACGGTCTTGCTCCAATTCACCTTTTATTTCCAGCCAGGCTGCATCTGCAAATACTGAACTCACTGAACTCTCCAGCAATATTTTATACACACTTTCTTCACTTTGTTCGGTTTGCACCGATTGACTGATGCGCTGGAAGTTAACCACCTCCTCCAGTTTTTGTTCGAACACGGATGAGGTCGGCAAGTTGAACAGGATCACCAGGAAAGAAAAGATGCTATAAAGCATCACGAAAGAAAAAAGATAAATATTGAAGACGTGGCTTCTAAAATCAAGAAAGGCTGTTGACTGAAGGCTGATCGTGTCCGACAAGCGATTGACTGTGTAAAAAAAATAACCCAGATAGAAGAATGACAATAGCAACAGCAAAAGGCTGGTCCACTTTTGTCTGAAATTCAGGTATGCCACCCATTTCATGTTGGCAGAGAGGACAAGCGCTAGCAACCCCGTGAAAATGCTGATAGCGGTAAGAAGCCACTCCCAAAGAATCAGCTGTAAATTATCCGAGAGCAGAACAATAAGCAGTGCTATCTCAAACACCATCCATCCACGTATGAGCCACTTGGATTTCTGATACAAGATCAATCGCTTCCAGCAGGTAAATGCCGCAATCAGAAAACTCAACAATAACCCAAGGTTGACTAGGTATTCGACATCAACAAAAAAGATGTTGGAAGAAAGCTTGGTGGAACCCAATAAGAATTCCAGCAGACGTACACAGAGTGAGATAACCGTGGCTACAAGCCCAATCGCAAAAACTTGCCAGAGAAGGTCTGTAAAATTAAACGACTCATCTCGCTCAATCTTGAACTTGTAATAATAAAATAAGCAAATAGCATAGAGGTCCAACGTGACTCTTGGCAGCCACATGGGAACGTCCGGTGTGAGACCCTTCAGATCGCTGAACAGCAACGTGACATCTGAAAAAACCATCACCAGCCACGCAACGGTGGCTCCTAGAAATGCGAGTCGGGTGAGTGCCTTGGTTTTCACAAAACTATTCTATAAAACTCCCCGTGTGTAGAATTATCGTTGAACGCGAAAGAATGTGTAAAGTTGTCAAGTTTCAAAAATTACTTCCGGCTGTAATTTGGGGCTTCCCGCGTAATAGTAATGTCATGTGGGTGGCTCTCATTCACACCGGCAGCGGTTATCTTAACGAACTTTGCCAGCTTGAGTTTTTCAATGTTCTTGGCACCGCAATAGCCCATACCAGCCTTCAGGCCACCTACTAGCTGGTATAGCACTTCCGATACCAACCCCTTAAATGGTACCTTGCCTGAAATTCCTTCCGGAACCAGCTTCTTGATGTCCTCCTCGGCATCCTGAAAATAGCGGTCTTTTGATCCGTCATCCATGGCTTCAATTGAACCCATTCCACGATAGGTTTTGAACTTCCTCCCCTCATAGATAATCATTTCACCAGGCGCTTCATCGGTGCCTGCCAATAGTGAGCCGATCATGATTGAGTCAGCGCCCGCTGCAATGGCCTTGACAATATCTCCAGAGAAGCGAATGCCTCCATCTGCGATTACTTTTACGCCAGAACCCTTTAGTGCCTTGGCTGCTTCATATACAGCAGATAGCTGCGGAAGGCCTACACCAGCTACTACACGAGTGGTGCAAATACTACCTGGACCTACGCCTACTTTTACGGCATCCGCCCCTGCTTTCGCCAATGCCTTTGCGGCTTCACCCGTAGCAATGTTTCCTACCAGCAGGTCCAGCTCAGGAAATCTATTTTTCACCTTCCTGGCCGCATTGATCACTCCCTTCGAATGGCCGTGAGCAGTGTCAATGCTAATAACATCAACCCCCGCAATCTTAAGCGCTTCGATACGTACAGTAATATCGGAAGTCACCCCTACAGCAGCTCCCACACGAAGTCTTCCAAATTTGTCCTGACATGCGCTCGGCTTATTCTTTTTCTTCAGTATGTCTTTGTAGGTCACCAGGCCTGTAAGCTTTCCTTTTTTATTGACAATGGGAAGCTTTTCAATTTTATAGTTTTGTAACAGGACTTCGGCTTCTTCCAGGGTTATTCCTTCCGGCGCAGTAATCAGATTTTCCTTCGTCATGATCCTTTCAATAGGCATATCCATATCCTTCTGAAAGCGCAGATCACGGTTGGTAATGATGCCAACCAGTTTACCGTTTCCGTCAATGATCGGTATCCCACCGATCTTGAATTCTCTCATAATTTTCTCCGCATCACGCACCGTCGAATTGATGCGCAGTGTCACCGGGTCCAGGATAAGGCCGCTTTGGGAGCGCTTTACTTTGCGCACTTGTTCCGCCTGAGCCTCTATGCTCATGTTCTTGTGAATGAACCCCATACCACCCTCCAGGGCCATTCCAATAGCCAACGCTGATTCCGTCACCGTATCCATTGCCGCCGAGAGGATAGGGATGTTCAACTTTATGTTTTTGGTCAAAAGAGTGGTGGTGCTGGTTTCTCGCGGCAGTACTTCACTGTAGGCTGGAACCAATAGCACATCATCATAGGTGAGTGCTTCAAAAAGGAACTTGGCAGGATCTAAGGCCATGGCAAATAGGTTAGGAGTGATTATTTGCCGGTCAAAGCTAGTGTCTAAAGCGTTCATTCGCTAATATGAAATTGGTCCTTGCCTTTTCTGGATTGGCACAGGACAAAACAGTCGCGCAGGACATTACATTCAATAGATTCAAAGGCTATATTTGAGTCATGAAGAGAGTATGTTTTTCGATTTACTTTGTGTTTTTCACCAGCATTCTATTCGCCCAGTATCACACTGGCAAGGCCTCCTTTTATGCAGACAAATTTGAAGGCCATCTCACCGCCAGCGGAGAGAAATACAAGCACAATAAGCTGACAGCAGCTCACAAGACCCTGCCTTTTGGGACTAAGTTGCGCGTGACTAACATCTCCAATAATCAAACTGTGGAGGTCGTAGTAAATGACCGTGGCCCCTATGCGGAAGGACGTATCATTGACTTATCAAAATCAGCTGCCGAAAAGTTGGGGTTTGTAAACCAAGGCCTTGCCGATGTGCAGCTAGAGGTAATCGATGCGGGCGATGGGAAAAGCGGGATGGAAATCAAAGCAATCGATCGTGTCTCAGTGGACGAAAAGGAATTCTACGATCTGGAAATAGATCGCCTTCAACCACATGGATTTGGGGTGCAAATCGGAACCTACCAGGAGTTGGTGAACCTGATGCGCCTCTCTGAGAACCTGAAAAATTCATATAAGAAAAAAGTGTCGGTTCAAGTAAAAGTGCTCAACGGAATCAAATATTACAGCCTGATTCTGGGTCAGTTTTCTACCCGGGACAAAGCAGATAAGTTTCTGGCATCCATCAAAAACAAATATCCAGATGCGTTCATTGCAGAGTTCAATAAGATTAGGTAGAAGAGGTTCTGGGTTTTCGGACAAATAAAACCTCCATGGAATTTTTAGGATACCTCGCTTCCATTTTCATCGGTCTGGTACTTGGACTCCTCGGTGGCGGAGGATCTATTCTGTCCATACCCATTCTTGTCTATCTCTTCCATATTGAGCCTGTTAGGGCGACTGCTTATTCATTATTCATAGTAGGTACCACAAGCCTGGTGGGTGCAATACCTAAGTACAGAGATCACCTTGTAAACATTCGCACAGGTATCATGTTCGGCGTCCCCTCCATTCTCAGTATTTTTTGCACACGAAGGTGGATCGTACCGGCCATACCGGATGTATTGTTTACAACCGGTGATCTTGTGCTGACCAAGCGTCTTCTTGTATTGGGCCTGTTCGCTAGTCTAATGGTGCTGGCTGCCCTGCCCATGATCCGGGGCAGAAATGCCCTGAGTTCCGAGAACCATCGTTTTCGTACTTTCCTGGTAATTATTGAAGGGTCACTCATTGGGTTCCTGACGGGCCTCGTAGGTGCTGGAGGTGGTTTCCTGATTATTCCGGCACTCGTATTTCTTACTGGGCTTCCATTCAAAACGGCCGTAGGCACATCGCTTTTCATCATCAGCATCAATTCCTTGTTGGGCTTCGCAGGCGATTTGATGAATTATTCAATGGACTGGGCATTTCTGATGTCCATCAGTATGTTGGCTATAGGCGGGATAATCGTTGGCAATCGGCTTTCCAGCCATATTGCTGGAGGAAAGCTGAAAATTGCCTTTGGTTGGCTTACCCTCATTATGGGTATTTACATACTGTATAGGGAAATCCTCTAAATAAGGCCCGAAATGGCTAAAATATTACTCTTTGGGAATTTTCCGCCATACGCATTTGCTAATTTGATAGTATTACTTTTGCAAGTAAATGGATCAGTATGGCCATACTTGCTTTCAAGCTAAACGAAAAGCTATACCTCCGCGACCCTCAACACACGCAACTGGGTCACAATATCATTAGCAACAGTGTTGAGATGATCGACAATTTGGGGTTTGAGCATTTTACCTTTAAGAAACTTGCCGAGGCAATCGACTCGACAGAGGCTTCGGTTTACCGATACTTTGAGAACAAGCACAGGCTATTACATTATCTGGTTGCCTGGTACTGGAATTGGCTTGACTATCGTATCGAGCTTGCAACTACCAACCTTGGCCATCCACGCGAGAAGCTGTTAGCTGCCATCCGGGTTATTACTGAAGAAAAAAAAGCTGATCCTTCATTTGAATTTGTCAACGAAGAAGCGCTCCATCGAATCGTCGTCGCTGAACTTGATAAAACCTACCTGACAAAATGGGTAGATGACGACAACAGCGCTGGACTCTTTGGAGCCTTCAAAACGATTTCCAAAAAGATTGGTGCACTCATCCATCTCCTAAACCCGGCGTACCCGTATCCCAACTCACTGGCAAGCACAATTGTTATGGTGGCTAACCAACAACTTTTTTTTATTGAACATCTTCCATCGCTTTCCAACATCACTAAGAAGGATCCATTATCCATGCGACATGAGAAGCTAAGGATATTTATTGAGACGCTTGTTTTAAGCGCGATTCAAAAATAGCCAATGGAACTGTGCAACTATCAGTAGCAACTACTCCCTTTGGGGTCGCTAAAAAAGCTATACCTGAGTTAAATTAGCCTATTCCAAGACCATTATAGCTGCTTTTAGAAAAATCGTTGGTTAGTCATAGCTCCGCGACGGACTTCTCAATGATATCACAGCATTCGTGAACCTGCTCTTCAGTTATGACCAGTGGTGGTGCTAAGCGAATAATATTTCCGTGCGTCGGTTTGGCCAGCAAGCCGTTCTTGGCAAATAGCAAACAAAGATTCCAGGCGGTCTCGCTCTCAGGCGAATCATTGATTACAATGCCATTGAGCAATCCCTTGCCACGCACGACCTTGATCAATTCTGATTTCTTTATGAGTGAGTTCATTCGGTCGCGGAAAATTTTCCCAAGTTGCTCAGCATTGGCTGCAAGATGTTCATCTTTTACAACCGCCAGCGCTTCCATGACGACCGCTGCAGCCAGGGGATTGCCGCCAAATGTGGAGCCGTGCTCACCTGGCTTGATGACAAGCATGATCTCATCATCGGCTAGGACACAGGAGATGGGCAGTACACCACCACTCAATGCTTTGCCCAGAATCAGCAAGTCGGGACGTACTTCTTCGTGATCCGAAGCAAGCATTTTTCCTGTTCGTGCAATACCTGTCTGGATTTCGTCCATCATAAGCAGGACATTGTTTTTCTTACAGATTTTTTCAGCCGATTTGAGATATCCCTCGTGGGGTACATACACGCCCGCTTCGCCTTGAATAGGCTCAATCCACAAACCGCATACATTCGGGTTGGCAAGAGCTTTTTCCACCGCCAAAACATTATCGTAGTCTATGATTTCAAACCCTGGCATAAACGGTCCGAAACCCTTACGTGCCGATAGATCGGTTGAAGCTGAAATTATGGAAGTTGTCCTGCCGTGAAAATTTTGTTTTACCGCAACGATGACGGCCTGGTTTTCTGGAATCCCTTTTTTTGTGTAGCCCCATTTACGGGCCAACTTGATGGCAGTTTCATTTGCTTCTGCCCCACTGTTCATGAAGAGTGCCTTTTGGTATCCAAACGTATCACAAATATATTTTTCGGCGAGCCCAAGTTTATCATTGTAAAATGCCCTGGATGTAAGCGTAAGCTCCTTCGCCTGGTCGGTCAAGGCTTTTATGATCCGTGGGTGACAATGGCCTTGGTTGACGGCACTGTAGGCCGACAAAAAATCAAAATACCGTTTGCCTTCCACATCCCACAAAAACACTCCTTCACCTTTGCATAGTACCACCGGTAGCGGATGGTAGTTGTGGGCCCCAAATTTCTCTTCCAAATGAATGGCCTCCTGGCCCGATGTGATGGATTCCACCATAAAAACAGTCTATTTAGCCATAAAGATAATCAGTATTGACTTAACCTGACGAATGATCCTGTCAACATGAGGGTAGTGTTTTTCATTCAGGAAAATCCTGAACATATTTGCGAGGTTTAGCGCTACACAAACCCATCCATGAAATACAAACGACTCGTTCTCAAACTCAGCGGAGAAGCGCTGATAGGCAAATCCAAGACCAATAGTATCGACCACGAAATCCTGGAACAATACTCCAGGGAGATCAAGTCGGTGAAAGACATGGAGGTAGAACTAGCCATCGTGATAGGGGGCGGTAATATCTTCAGGGGTGGCCAGGCAGAGGCACTCGGCATTGATCGGGTTCAGGGCGACTATATGGGCATGCTTGGTACTGTCATTAACGCCATGGCGCTGCAGAGTGCACTTGAACGTCATGGCATGTTTACGCGCCTTATGTCAGGCATCAAAATGGAACAGGTGTGTGAGCCCTTCATCCGACGAAGAGCGATTCGTCACCTTGAGAAAGGCCGTATCGTAATATTTGGAGCCGGCATTGGCAATCCCTATTTCACCACCGACTCCACGGCCAGTCTGCGTGCTATTGAAATCCAGGCCGATGTGGTGCTGAAAGGCACTCGCGTAGATGGGGTGTACACAAAAGATCCGGAGAAATTTCCAAAGGCGACGCGCTATACCAAACTTTCATTCCAGGAGGCCTACGAGAAAAACCTGAACATTATGGACATGACAGCTTTTACTCTGTGCATGGAAAACAAACTGCCGATCATTGTATTTGACATGAATAAACCCGGCAACTTGCTGAGGGTAGTACGTGGAGAAGATGCTGGGACATTGATCAACTAGCATTTTACACTTCGAAATCGGAGAATGAATGAAATAACCATATTAGACCAAATCTATTTTTCTGAATAAAGTTGAATAGCTAACGCCCAATAGTTATGGAAGAAATTGAACTATACCTTGATGATTCGCGCGAACAAATGAACAAGGTACTCGGACACGTAGGTCAAGAGCTTACCAAAATCCGCGCAGGCAAAGCCAATCCATCCATGCTGGATGGCATCATTGTGCCCTATTATGGTGCCACCAGCCCATTGAACCAAATTGCCTCTATAACTTCACCGGATGCTCGGACGTTGTCCATCAAGCCGTGGGAAAAAAGTTTCATCCAGGATATTGAGAAGGCCATTATGGCCGCCAACCTGGGTCTCACTCCGCAAAATGACGGACTTCAAGTATTCATTAACATCCCAATGCTTACGGAAGAACGCAGAAAGCAATTGGTGAAACAAGTTCATCATGAGTGTGAGCTCGGAAAAGTAAGCATTAGGGCGGTGCGTAAAGAAACCAACGAGGCATTGAAAAAAATAAAGGGCGCCCCAGAAGATAGTTTGAAAAATGCGGAGGAGGATGTCCAAAAACTCACGGATGAATTCATTGGCAAAATTGAGTCTTCAATGAAGCGGAAGGAAGGCGAGATAATGACGGTGTAAAATAATTTGAAGATGTGTTGAATCGAAGATTTGAAAACTCAATACAAGGGCTAAATATCATCGCAGAAACGGTAATTTACTTGCATTTAAATCATTGTAATCCATGGAAACCGAAAGCTTCGGACAAAAGGCAAAACGCAAAACCAAAAGTATTTTGAAAAAATTCCTTTTCATAGCGGTGATTCTGGGAATCGCGACATTTTCGTTCTTATACTGGGCCACGTACGAAAGTGGCTTGATGGCTGGTAAAGTCCTTCGTATCACTGAAAAGGGCCTGATCTTTAAAACCTATGAGGGAAAACTCAACCTTGAAACATTCGGTGCTCTGAAGGGAGCCAGTCCTATTGCTGAGTCATTCGACTTCTCCGTGGAAGGCAAGGAAGAGGAGGTGATAAAAGCTCTTCAAGATGTGGCGTTGAGTGGAGAGCGCGTAAACCTGCATTTCAAAAAGCGGTATGCCCGGTTTCCGTGGAGAGGCGAAACCAAATACTTTGTTACGCAAGTCGAAAGATTAAAATAGTCATTAAATTATTTTTTCTACAGATTACCAAACATCTCTTTTGCTTTCTCATTCGCTCATCTTAAATATAAATTCTGTGAAGCAATCCTCTCTCATTGTGGTGTATGGATCCTATGGTTACAATGGCAACCTCATTGTCGGCGAATGTCGCAAAAAGAGTTTTCAGGTCATGCTTGCCGGGAGAAATGAAGAAAAGCTCAAATTACAAAGCCAGGAAACAGGTTATCCCTATACAGTAGTTGACTGTGCCGATTCGGAGGGTTTAAGAAAATTGCTCGGACCTGCCGCCGTAGTTATACACTGCGGAGGCCCTTTTCGCCATACCGCAAAGGCAATGAGTGAAGCATGCCTTGGCACTCAAACCCATTACACCGACATCACCGGAGAGTACAATGTCTTTGAATCTCTGGCTCTGCTTGACCATGCTGCGAGAGACTCGGGGATAATGATTATGCCTGGAACCGGCTTTGACGTCGTGCCTTCTGACTGCCTTGCCGTTCATCTGCAAAAACGGCTTCCACTGGCCACACATCTTCAATTGGCGTTTGCAGCCTCCAAAGGTCAATTGTCACGCGGCACAGCAAAAACTTCAGCAGAAGGGTTAGGATATGGCGGCATGATCCGAAAGGATGGTAAACTCACAAATGTCCCGTTGGGCAAGGATATTGTGGAAATTGATTTTGGTGCTGTCAAGACCAGAGCGTTGTGCATTCCCTGGGGTGATATTTCAACGGCATGGAGAAGTACTGGAATACCCAATATTGAAGTGTACATGGGCGCCAATGATAGAATGATCCGTAATGCCAAACGAAGTAACTATCTCAATTGGCTGCTGCGATTGCGATGGGTAAAAAAATACATGCTCAAGGCGATCGATAAGAAACCCGTCGGACCCAGCGACGACGTGAGAGAAAGCGGCCGCAGTTTTCTTTGGGGAAAAGTGAT
>JAYWDR010000569.1:0-2864 GCA_043779735.1 Cyclobacteriaceae bacterium
CGAAGCATTGGTGAAGCAGGACTTGTCCGCCGAAGCCCTGGCGAAGCCGGACTTGTCCGCCGAAGCCCTGGCGAAGGCGGATTCCCTCTATACTGCCAAACAATACACTCAAGCCTTCGAGCTTTACATGACCCTCCGCGAACGCGGACAATACGCACCAGCCATGCTTCTAAAGATGGCACACATTCAAGAAGGACTTGATCACCTCGGCGAATCGCTATATTATCTTGATCTTTACTTCCTTGCCTCAGACGATACTCAGGCACTGAAAAAAATGGAAGAACTGGCAAAGAAAAACAACCTTGAGGGCTATGAAACCAGTGAGTCTACTCACCTCCTGGCCTGGCTGCAAGGACAGTATGTCACCATCGCCAGGATCCTATCGTCCGTGGGGTTATTCCTACTGGCAGTCATGTACTACCTGAGGGTTAAGAAAAATTTGAAACCATCCTTCGCCGGACTAGCCATGGTCTGCACCATGACCCTGCTCTTCATTCACATCAACTTCAGCAAAACACCAGAACGGGGCATCGTAGCCCGACCGCAGACTTATCTCATGAGTGGCCCCTCCGCCGGCGCTTCTGTAGTGGCCATCATTGGCGAAGGTCACCAGCTGGAAATTACAGGCAAAAAAGATGTGTGGCTGAAAGTGAGATGGAAAGAGGATGAAGTCTTCGTCAAAGAAAATCTCGTGAAACCGGTGAGGCTTTGAGCCGGGGATCGGTAGTCGGTAATCAGTGATCGGTAATCGGTAATCGGTAGACCATAATCTATAGTCAAGCACACTGCTGGACGGCGGCGACTTACGGGGCCACGGTGCGCGCAGGGAACCCATCATCCTTCCTTCAATTAGTCGGGGGTAAAAATAAAGTTCCGTACTCAATATCGCAGTGACACCGATCCTCTATACTCCTTCTTGCTGAAGCTCAGTGAATAATAATACACCCCTGCCGAATCCCCGGTACCGTACCACTTAAAATTCCGGTCCGTACTTTGAAATACCTGATTCCCCCAGCGGTTCACAATGTGCACCGATTGAAATTGTGATGCGCAGTTGTCGTTGGGCAAGATATTTTTGAGTTCCCCCGTCACGGGGTCCTTTGTCTCCATTGCGAAATAATCGTTCACATTGTCGCCGTTGGGTGAGAAGAAATTGGGTGGAATGAACTCCTTATCGGTCCCGTCAATGTCTTTCACCTTGATCTTGATCGTAACCGAATCCTTTTTCGCCGTAAGGCAATGATCATCGTCCAATATGAAAGTAAAGGTGTACTCATTCTCATACACTCCCTTTTCAAAAATAGAACAATCAGGAGTCCACTTAAATGTAGTCTCTATGGGGCTTACACCTGCAACCCGCGAGAAGGAATACCCTTTCGGATCCACACCAGCAGGATTGGTCACCAGATCAAGTGTGAGGTTGTCCTTGAGTGGAACCAGATCACCATCGGTGCCTGTCAACTGGAGTTCAATGGTAGGGCCCAGAATAATATTGATACCATTATTGTACAAAGCCGTGGAGGAGGTATTCTTGTTCACCACCGATAACACGGGCGGTTGATTCAGAGGCGGGAGAATCTTTAGCTCCACATCTACCGTATCCGCTTTATACAACCGGCACTTGTTGGCATTGTCCACCACGATGAATTGAAAGTCAAAGGTGTTCTTTACGTTCAGGTCCGTGGTTGTACATTTTATCTCCCAATGCACATCTGAACTGGCAAGCCCGTTTCCGACAGCAGGCGTTGGGCTAAGGGTAACGCCATAGTCCGTCATATTAAAATCTTTGCCACGACCGCTTAGCACCAAATAGTCATTGTCGGCAACATCCCTTCCTGTCACCTTAAAATTTAGCGACTGGTTGATCCTGCGGGTGAGGCCCAACACGGATCGCTCATTGGGTGAAGGCGTTAAATCGGTGTCTATCGTCGGACTCGCGTTGCCGGGAAGAATGACATTTAAATTATAGGTTGCCTTAGCGGGGTCGGGCAGCAGGCACCGGTCCTGATCCTCTACTTGCACCTTCACCTGGAAACTCGTGCGCTGGGTGAAGTTGTAGATATCACAGAAGGCATCCCATTTAATTTCGCCATTGGCACTCCCCGGCTGTTGATTGAAAATGTTGAACGTCATGCCGGCAGTGGCCAACACAAATCCATTCGTCAGCACGGAGATGATCAGCGGATCATTGTCATCATCCACAACGGTAAACGGCCAGGCGCCCTGCTGTCCTTCGTTCAGAGTGCTATTCACCGGATTAGTGGAAGTGAAGTAAGGCTTATGATTCAAGGGAGGATCTACCAACACATTAATTTTCAGGGTGTCGCTGAGTGGCAGACTGCACGCATCATCCATGGCCACGATGCCAATCTGGTAAGCACCTCCAATAAAATACGGGCATTCCGGGAAGCAAATTGTAAATTCCGAGGTGCTTCCATTCACCAATGTAGCATTGGTGATAGTTGGCAAAATACCAGAGATATCTTTTTTGAAATTGAGTGGTATCGCTTTGATCTTGATGCGCTCCTGGAAATTGTCAGCGGCACTTTGAGAGTCCGGATCCGATACCTGCACCTGGATGCAGCGCTGCCCATTCACCACGGTGTTGGCAAA
Organism: Cyclobacteriaceae bacterium; assembly: GCA_043779735.1. Classification (GTDB taxonomy): domain Bacteria; phylum Bacteroidota; class Bacteroidia; order Cytophagales; family Cyclobacteriaceae; genus ELB16-189. Next base: position 2,614 of record JAYWDR010000569.1, read on the forward strand.
AAATACATCCATCGTGTTGTTATAGGTAAACGAAGCGTCGGCTAATTTCTTTCCGAGAATCTGAGGAGGCTGGGCCACGGGGCAACCATCGACCACCAGCATCTGGAAATCACGTCGCGTTTCACCGATCTTCACATGATCCCTGTACTCTTCCACTTTCACGGCAAAGACAAACAGCCCCTGGAAGGTTGGGGTCACCCTAAGAAATCCATCGCGGCTTATCCGCAGATCAGGGGCCCCGTTCATGATGT
>JAYWDR010000570.1:0-8271 GCA_043779735.1 Cyclobacteriaceae bacterium
TACACCTACGAAGGAGCACAGCATGGTTTCCACAATGATACAGCCCCTACTCGCTATCTCGAAGCGGCCGCGAAATTAGCTTGGGACCGTACATTGGCATTTTTTCAGAAAAATCTGGGCTAAACATGCATATTACCAGTTTGATCAGGGGAATACTTTTGATAAATTTATTTCATGATCTCACGCAAAGAGTTCTTGCGTCATACCCTTTCCAGGCAGGTAGGCTTGCTATATGAGCATGGTGTGTGCGTTATGAGTATTCGCTACTACAACTATAAAGTGAACTTGTATTTATTGGGGGATTTCTACCTGGAGGTCTTCTACAACCACAAGAAAGACCAGATTGAAAAAATTATTCCTCTGAATACACGTCACAGCCGCATGAATTTCTATGAGGCCCAGATTAAATTACCATTGAAGCTTATCGCTTAGAAAAATAAAAAAGGCCCTGTTGAGGGCCTTTTCTGGTATCGAACAATACTTACGCTGTAGTCGCGGTGGCAGTTTCTGCCGGTTTTATCTGCTGCCTAAGGACCACATTCTTACGTGCCTTATATCCGCAATAACTGCACTGATAATGCTTTACAATCTCACCTTCTTCTGTTTCAGTGGGCTGCTTCATGATTTCTTCGCGGCGCACCTTAAATGTCTGGTAATTACACTCAGGGCATTGGATCGCATGAAGATGGCCTGCGTATTTCTCAATTTTAATGAACCCGGTTTCTTCATCTTTCCAAACATCATAGTCAACCGAGTAAAGATTCTCTTCGGCCTGCATGCCTTCATCCAGGTGGACATCCTCCTCCTCTTCACTAAGCAGTTTCATTGGTTTGCCTGTCTTGGGAGAAATGCGCGGCTTATACCGTAGAATTTTCAGGCGTTTTTCAATAAAGAAAGGGTAATAAAACTTAATCAAAAGATTCATCACTACCGCTGCTATCGTCGCCATCATGCCCGTCAAAAAGATTCGAACAAAAATCCACATGGTGGTAAGTTCAATAATCTCTCCATTAAGGTAGAAACATGCTCCTATGATAAGAATGAGAAACCCATACCTCAAAAAATTGACTTCATAACGGTTAATGAAGTCATATTTGTCTTTATTGTCCGGTACGGTGTTCAGCCTGACAATGTATCCCACTATTACCAAAATGCCAGCTGCCCAGCACACAAAGGCAAGGTTATGGGCCATGCTGTTCCAGGATGCGTAAGGACTTTCCTCCATGGTGTTTAATTTTCAGTTAATGATGAACAAATATAAGCACTCTTTGAATTACCTACAATTCCAAAGAGAATCACCAATTTAGCGTGATTAAACGAAAAATTCCAATACCGGCTAAAATTAATCTATCTATTAGACTGCATTCTGTTGGCGAATCGTAAAATAATCTGCTGACATTCGGTTTTTGCCTCAAAAAAGCCCATATGAGCCACATTCTTCAATTCAAAAAAACTTAAATTTTTGGCCATTCTGTCCATTTCTTTGGAGGCTGCAATGGGAATAAGGGCATCTTCTTCACCTGCTATCAGGAGTTTTGGTATTTCATTGTTTTTCAATACTGCCGACCGGTCAGGCCGATCTCGCATGGCCTGCGAATAGGAGATCAATGTCATCAATTTTGTTTGAGAAGCAATTCTGTGTACATCATTGATCGAAGGGTCGTTCTTATTAAAAAATAAACCTGCTACAAATGTGTCAATAAAGGGCTGTACTCCATTCTTGCCAACAAACTCTATTACTCTATCTCGATTTTTCCTTTTTTCAGCAGAATCAGCAAAGACCGAAGAGTGAAACAGCACAATACTTCCCAGGAGGTTTCGATGATTCTCTGCCAACCCCAAGGCAACATAGCCTCCCAGGGAGTGGCCAATGATTATTGATTTCTCCAGTTGGTTTTCGATCAGCCAATTGGCCACCGCATCACTTACCTGATCGATGGTAAAAGGGGATGGCAGCATTTCACTATTTCCAAAACCCGGAAGGTCAAGGGTGATAACGCGGAAGTTTGAAGTGAACGGTTCAATAAAATCCTTCCAAATTTCATGAGTCTCACAAAAACCGTGAAGGAAAATCAACGGACGACCGTGCCCTTGTTCCTTGGAAAAAAAGAGTGACGACATCTACACCATTTTTGATGCCAGCTCAAGAATGGCCATGACCGCCTTTTGAATTGCGGTCGGTCCAAAGCCAGTTTCGTCATGAAGTTCGATCTGTTCGCCGTGCTCAATAACTGCATCGGGGATACCTAGCCTCTTCACTTCGGCATGGTACGAATGATCCGTCATGAATTCCAGTATGGCGCTGCCGAATCCACCCTGTAAGCAACCGTCTTCCACCGTGATGATCTTTTTGTACTTTGAGAATATCTCATGGAGCAGTTTTTCATCGAGAGGCTTCACAAACCGGAGGTCGTAGTGTGCAATATTTATTCCCTGCCGTCCTAATGTATCACACACTTCTAAGGCGTAGTTGCCAATGTGGCCAATCGTGAGAATCGCAAGATCATCACCGTCTCTTATTTTCCTACCAGTGCCGATTTCAATTTTCTCAAATGGCTGGCGCCACTCCGGCATCACCCCTTGCCCTCGAGGATAGCGGATAGAAAATGCTTTCCCTTCCCTCGGAAGTTGAGCGGTAAACATAAGATTGCGCAACTCCAATTCATTCATCGGCGCTGCCACAATCATGTTTGGAAGACAGCGGAAATATGCCAAATCATACGCGCCATGGTGGGTTGGCCCGTCGGCTCCGGCAAAGCCTGCCCTGTCAAGGCAAAAATTGACGGGTAAATTTTGAATGCAGACATCATGCACAACCTGATCATAGGCCCGCTGCATAAACGAACTGTAGATATTACAGAATGGAACCAGTCCTTGCGTGGCCAGTCCAGCAGAAAAGGTAACGGCATGTTGCTCCGCTATCCCTACATCAAATGCGCGGTCGGGCATTTCTTTCATCATAATATTCATGGATGATCCCGATGGCATGGCTGGCGTGATTCCAATGATTTTATCATTCATTTTTGCTAACTCAACGAGCGTATGTCCAAATACATCCTGATACTTGGGAGGTTGAGGTTTGTCGTAAATCTTTTTGTGGATTTCACCGGTGATCTTATCAAAAGTGCCTGGAGCATGCCATGTGGTCTTGTTGCCATTTTCGGCAGGAGCGTAGCCCTTTCCCTTCACTGTGATGCAGTGCAAAATCTTGGGCCCCTTGATGCTCTTAAGATCGTTGAGTACAGCAACCAGGTGATCAACGTCATGCCCATCTACCGGACCAAAGTATCGCAAATTTAGGGACTCGAATAAGTTACTTTGACTTAGTAGGGCTGATTTGAGGGTTGTGTCAATCTTCGACACAATTTCCTGGGCATTCTTCCCAAAATGCGAAAGCTTCCCTAATAAGTTCCAAACATCATCCTTGAATTTGTTATAAGTTTTCGAAGTAGTAATGTCAGTAAGGTAGTCTTTCAACGCTCCTACATTCGGATCAATCGACATACAATTGTCATTGAGGATTATGAGAATATTTGTGTCCGATACTCCCGCATTGTTCAATCCCTCAAAAGCAATCCCAGCGGTTAGCGCGCCATCTCCAATGACGGCAATATGTTGCTTGTTGCCAATACGGAGGTATTTGGATGCAACTGCCATCCCCAGTGTGGCCGATACAGACGTAGAGGAGTGACCGACTCCAAAGGTATCATATTCACTTTCTGACCTTTTCGGAAAACCTGAAATGCCTTTATACAAGCGATTGGTTTGAAACACATCGCGGCGGCCGGTGAGGATCTTATGTCCATACGCCTGGTGGCCTACATCCCACACAATTTGATCATAAGGCGCATTAAAAACATAATGCAACGCAACCGTTAATTCAGTCACCCCCAGGCTGGCACCGAAATGACCCCCGTATATTGACACATTATCAATGATAAATTGTCTTAATTCCTTACAAAGCTGCACCAACTGGGCCTGGTCCAATTTCTTCAGATCGGCAGGGCTGTTGATCAGCGCTAGAAGTTTACCAGGGGTAATAAGCATAGCGTGTGGCTGGGTACTATATCTAAACAAACGATTAAGGTAACTGTTTAAAAGCCGATTTTGAAGGTTTCGACTATCAAATTTATGGATTTGGCAATGAATCATGTTTTGTCTGTGTATTTGAATAATTTTGCGCGCCTATGACGCAGGAAAATTTTGAAATAAAACTTCCCCTCTTTAAGGGGCCTTTCGACTTACTCCTTTTCTTCATCGAACGGGATGAGCTTGACATCTATGATATACCCATTTCTAAAATAGCCAGGGAGTTCCTGGAGTACCTTCATCAACTGGAAAGCATGAATGTTGAGCTGGCCAGTGAGTTCATTCTGGTGGCTGCCACCCTGATGAGGATTAAGTCCAAAATGCTATTGCCACGACCACAACTCGATGAAGAAGGTAATGAGATTGACCCACGCGAAGAATTGATAAAGCACCTGCTCGAATACAAAAAATATAAATCGGTTATAGAGTCTTTTCAAACGATGGAAGACACCGAACTTCAGAAAACAAAACGCGGTAATATCTTGAAGGAGCTCAAATCGCTCGCCGCTAGTGTGAATGTAGAGGCAGAGCTTCAGGATGTCAGTCTGTATAAGCTTATGCAGGTATTTGAAACGGTAATGAAGCGCTTTGAAGATGAAAAAAACCGTCCCGTTCACCAGGTTGTCCAGTACCCGTATACTGTGGAGGGACAGAAGGAATACATTCTTAATGAACTTACCAGAAAAGGAGCACTCTCTTTTACGGAGATGGTTGAAATAAACCCGACAAGGGTTGCGCTCATTTTTAACTTTCTTGCCATACTGGAAATGCTCTCCGCCGGCACCCTTGACCTTCAAATGGGTGAAGGCTACAATAACTTCTGGATAACACTCCGTGAAGCCGTTGAATCGGCCTCCTGATTTAACATCCAAAAATCAGCAGTCAAAAAAATCAGGTTGTGGATTGGGATTGATTTCCCTTTCTTGTGGAGTCAACTCTCCCAGAATTCAATTATCTTGATTCAACATAGATCAAATCAATATGAAATACTTAGCCAATCTCCTGCTGTTTATTTGTACAGCCTCATTTTCCCAAAATAAATCCTACCTGCTTCAGCCTGACCGCGTATTTGACGGCATTGACATGCGCGAAGGGTGGGCTGTGCTTGTGGAAGGCGATAAGATTGTCAATGCTGGTCCGAAAGAATCTATCAAGGCGCCGAAGGAAACGCAAATTATTTCAATGCCCGGCACTACCCTCTTGCCAGGCCTTATTGAGGGCCATTCACACCTGCTATTGTATCCATACAATATCACAGATTGGGACACACAGGTACTAAAAGAATCGGATTCATACCGCACGGCACGCGCTACCGTTCATGCCAAAAACACGTTGATGGCTGGCTTTACAACGGTACGAGATCTTGGGACAGAGGGTGCAGGCTACTCAGATGTAGCCCTGAAGCGTGCGATCAATGAGGGTATTATACCGGGACCTCGCATGATCGTAGCTGGCCGAGCAATCGTTTCCACGGGCTCATACGGCCCTAAGGGTTACGATACAGATATGAAGATCATGTTGGGCGCGGAGCCAGCAGACGGTAATGAGCTGATCAGGGTTGTACGTGACCAGATCGGCAACGGTGCCGACTTTATCAAAGTATACGCTGACTATCGCTGGGGAACCAAGGGAGAAGATCAGCCTTCGTTCACTCTGGACGAGTTGAAACTTATCAACGAAGTGGCAAAAAGCAGTGGACGATATTTAGTATGTCATGCCAAGAGCAAAGAAGCCATGAGGCGGGCGATTCTGGCAGGCGCAGAAACCATCGAGCATGGTGATTTCATCGACCAGGAAATTGCGCAATTGATGAAGGAACACAAGGTCACTTATTTCCCAACCATTGCAGCTGTCGATGCAATCAACCAATACCGTGGTTGGAAAAAAGGCAAAGACCCAGAACCTACAGTCATTACAAACAAAAAGAAAAGTTTTAGAATTGCTGTCGAAGCGGGCGTGACAATAGGGGTAGGTGGAGATGTCGGCGTATTCCCACATGGTGAGAATGTATATGAAATGGAATTGATGACCGAGTATGGGGGTATGAAGCCCATGGATGTGCTTAGAGCCGCCACGACGGTTAATTCACGCGCAATTCATATGGAGAATGAAATTGGATCCATAAAATCCGGACTAAAAGCTGACCTGATGGCCGTCAAAGGTGATCCATCGAAGAATATTTCTGAATTGCGTAAAGTTGTGTTTGTGATGAGGGATGGGGTGATCTACAGAGACGAGAGCAAAAAGTAACTGGTCGGGCGTATTCATATTCCGTAATTCGTAATTCATATTCCGTAATTCGTAATTCATCTTTCGTAATTCGTACTTTGTCACCCTGAATCGCAAACAAGCCATCAAGGCCATCGCAGCAGGAGCCATGGGATCCGTTGCGTTACCCGAAATCGCAAAAGCCATGAACACGCTTCCCACCGATCTGAAAAACAACATCAACCATTCTGTTTGCCAATGGTGCTACAGTGACATTCCGCTAGAAAAACTTTGTGAAGCGGCAAAAGGCATGGGAATTAAGTCCATTGATCTTCTCAAACCTGAAGAATGGTCCATAGCGCAGAAATATGGACTGACATGTGCTATGGCCTATGCCAGCGGTTTTGGCTTATCCAAAGGCTTTAGTGATGTTTCCATGCACAGTCTGCTGTTGAAAGATTACACCACCAATATCCCCAAAGCGGCTGAGGCGGGACTCAAGAACGTGATCTGCTTCAGCGGCAACGCGAATGGGTTGAGTTACAAACAAGGAGTTGAAAACTGCGCGAAGGGGCTCGAACCGGTGTTGAAGATTGCAACGGCCAACAACATTACCATGTGTATGGAACTGCTTAACAGCAAGGTGGACCACAAAGATTACCAGTGCGATCATACCGAATGGGGTGTGAAGCTTTGCGAAAAGCTGGGCTCTCCCAACTTCAAATTGTTGTATGATATTTATCACATGCAGATCATGGAGGGCAACGTGATCGCCACCATTCGGAAACACAGTCAATACATTGCGCATTACCATACTGGCGGCGTGCCAGGCAGAAATGAAATCGACGAAACACAGGAGCTGTACTATCCAGCCATCATGCGCGCCATTGTCGCCACGGGTTTTAAGGGATTTGTGGCGCAGGAGTTCGTGTCAAACAGCCCGGACAAACTGGCCTCGCTGAGGCAAGGAGTGAGTATTTGCGACGTGTAGCGACTGCACTATTATTCATCTTTTTTAATAGGTTCAATTCATCTTTTTTACTAGGTTCATCCCTAGATTCCCGGGCTAAATAATAGTTCAAAGAAATGTGACCTGTGACGAATGGGCTGATCTAAATCAAGAACAACAGTCTCAATTTTCGGGAGAGCTAATACCAATGAAGATTAAGAACTCCATTCTTGGACTGACTTTTTCCATGGTGACTTTTCTGGGTCATGGGCAGTACCGGTTGGATTTAAGAAGAGACACAACTGCTCTCTTGAATTATGTAAGTGCATTAGAGTCGGGGAAAGCACGACATGAATACTTCTATGGTCTATACTTGAATAATACTATCCGAAGTCTGTCGGAAAAAGATTCTCTCCTCATTCACAAGCTTCTTTCCAGGCCGAATTCTTTTCCAGACCAATACAGCCATTTTTTCACTTCCTACCTTAAACTGAGCAATCCAAGGCCCCGAAAAGATTCAGTAATATTTCATGGGTATCTACCCAGTCGCAGTTTGCTATTTCGTGAATACAATGATTTGAAAGCCTGGTCCTCCATTCGCATCAAGTATGAAGTTCCAAAAGTAATTCGTTCAATGACTTCGCCCTACAATATGCCGGTCACGGATGTTCCGACAGTCTATCCAAGAGAACGACGATTTTTACCATATTACGAGAGGGTGAATCGTTATGATTTTATGTACAAGCTGAAAGGCCAGTGATATTGAAGTCCTGCTTCCTAACGGCCCACCAACCTGACGCGTCCATCGTCGACACGAATGTCAACATTGGCATTTCCCGAAGCCAGCACAAGTTTCGAACGGCTCTCTGACTCTTCAACACGCAGGAAATCGCCCTGAATGCTTACATGCGCATCTTCATGACGGATATTGAACTGGCCTCCACCTCCGGTCACAATCTTCACATGAGCATTCTTGCGCACAGAGCCAGTGATATAAACCTTGGCATCAGAAGAATGCAATTTAA
>JAYWDR010000571.1:0-2852 GCA_043779735.1 Cyclobacteriaceae bacterium
CATCATGGGAAGTGTCATTTGAACTGGGCATGATCTTCCACCACTCACTGAGGCCTAGCAAAAAATACGGAAGCGGGTGCCAGGCATATTTTTGTTTAAACCACCGAAATTGCTGTTCGGCCTTTTCAAACTTAAAATTGTAAAGATCGTTTAACGCCTGAGTCGCCTCTATCTGTACGCCTATGTTTGAAATTAAAATGATCGTTGTGTCTTTCTTTACCTGAGCATCGGCCGGCAACGAAATCCACCCCATAAGGAGAACGATCAAAAATTTACTCCTATATTTCACAGTCGCAAAAGTAATACCCAGAGGTCAGTAATTAGTATGGAAATCTTACCAGAGCATAAATCAATTTTTGCCCCGCCAAAGCGTCAGCGGTTATTACTTTTATGCCTTGCCACCCTGACGCTCCTGTTCATCAAGAAATCCATGATAGAGAACGAAACGGCGGCCTTCGAGTTCATGGCAGATCAGCCAGAAGGTTCTATTCTCTATATCCGCAGCGCACTACAGTATTTTTCAATCCCCTTTATTTATCTGTGGAAATTTACCGTGTTGGGGTTCGTCATTTGGGTAGGATGTTTCATGTTTGGGTATCGAGTTACTTTTTCGCAGTGCTGGGGCATTGTGTTGTCGGCAGAATTTGTGTTTCTCCTGCCCGAGTTGATGAAAATAACCTGGTTCCTGGGTATACAGTCAGACCCTAACTTCTACGACATTCAGGCGTTCTACCCTTTCTCCTTAATGAACCTTGTCGACTATCAGGAATTGCCCAAGAAATTTGCCTACCCCTTTAAGGCACTAAACTTGTTTGAAATACTCTACTGGTATTTTTTGGCTTTGGGCATTCAGCATTTCGCAAAGAAGGGGATGAAACCTGCCTGGAGAATCGTGATTTGGTTTTACGTGCCCATATTTTTGTTTTGGCTATTATTCTATATCCTGGTGCATGAATGAAAACGAAGGTGATTCAAACACCCTTGTTTCTGGTTTCTTCTCAAAAAGTTGAGTTGTCGTAGAGTTGAGCTTGTTGAAAAGTTAGGTGAGCTTGTCGAAACTTTGTTTACCTTGAAAAAAAATCAACTCATGAAATTTTATCCCATTATTCTGTTTGCTTTTACCGGGTTTGCACTCAGTGCCCAGTCCAATGAAAAGCAAAAACAGATTATTCAAGATAGTAAAGAAGCCAAATCCGTTTTCCTTGCCAAGGATAGCCAAATGTCCAAGTTCTTCAGTAAGTCATACGGATATGTAATTTTTCCGAATATCGGTAAAGGTGGCATCGGCGTAGGGGGAGCCACAGGAAATGGAACAGTTTTCGAAAAAGGGAAGATGATCGGCATGGCCAAGATGACCCAGGTGAGCATTGGATTTCAACTAGGGGGACAATATTATCGGGAAGTGGTATTCTTTGAATCAGCAAAGGAGATGAAACGATTCAAAGAGAATAATATTGAATTCTCTGCACAAGTATCTGCGGTAGCGGCGGCTTCAGGAGCCTCCGCCAATGCAAAATATGCGGAAGGCGTATTGGTTTTCACCGTGCAGAAAGGGGGCCTCATGTATGAAGCCTCTGTAGGCGGTCAAAAGTTCAAGTTCACTCCATTCTAGCCACACTGAGTAAGCCGGTCATGCCTTGGGGAAACGTCGGCTTTTTCAACTAATTCACTCCTCCATTCAGCTACTATTGGGAGGCTTACGTTATAAAGCTTCCTGCAAATGGACACAAAAACTCGCCTGGATTGATACCAGACTATCGACTATTCCTTATTTTCGCCCCTTAAAGTTTTGAAAAACAACTACATGAGTTTCCAAAAGACCAATAACATCACCGGCTGGTTCGCATTCGCTATCGCTCTCGTCACCTATTGGCTTACTTTTGAAGAGACTGCCAGCTACTGGGATTGCGGGGAGTTCATAGCAGTTGCCTATAAGCTTGAGGTTTCCCACCCCCCGGGCGCTCCGCTTTTCATGCTCCTGGGCAGAATGTTTTCATTCCTTGCCTTAGGCGATGTTTCCAAGGTGGCCTATTGGATCAACTTCATGAGTGTACTGGCAAGCGCCTTCACAATCCTTTTTCTCTTTTGGTCTATCACCCTGTTGGGCAGAAAGCTGATGGGTGCACAGAAAGATTCAGAACTCACGGAAGGTCAGATTTGGACACTGATGGGCGCAGGATTAGTTGGTTCTTTAGCGTACACTTTCTCCGACTCATTTTGGTTCTCAGCCGTGGAAGCAGAGGTGTATGCCATGTCAGCATTCTTCACCGCATTTGTTGTGTGGGGTATCCTGAAATGGGACGTCATCGAGGATGATAGCGCCGCGAACCGCTGGCTTGTTTTCATCGCCTACATCGTGGGCCTGTCCATTGGCATACACATGCTGAACCTGGTGACCATCCCGGCCCTGGCCTTGATTTATTATTTTAAAAAATACAAGCCTTCGCAGTGGGGTATCATTGCTGCACTGGGTGTCAGTGGTGGTCTCGTCTTATTTATTAACGACATCATTGTGCCTGGTTTACCATCCCTGGCCGGTGGCTTTGAATTGTTTTTCGTCAACAACCTTGGATTACCTTTTGGCTCCGGTGTTATTTTCTTCTGCATTTTGCTGATCGGTGGACTGACCTTAGGCATTTGGTATTCACAAAACAAAAACAAACCCGTGCTGAATACTTTCTTATTGTCCACAGCGTTTATTCTGATCGGCTATGGATCGTATACCACCATCGTGATCAGGTCAAACTTTGATACGCCCATCAATGAGAATGCCCCCAAGGATGTCATGTCTTTTGTTCGCTACCTGAAACGCGAGCAGTATGGCAGTCGCCCACTGCTCTTTGGCCCCTACT
>JAYWDR010000572.1:0-2844 GCA_043779735.1 Cyclobacteriaceae bacterium
CAAAATCGCTATGAACCAAAAAAATGAAACCCTCACTCCACAGGAAAGCCTGGATGTGATTACTTCAATGATCAGCCAAGCCAAGGGAAATATCAGAAAAAGTAGTTTTTTCTTTTTGCTCTGGGGCTGGACTATTGCGATTGCCAACCTCGGGGTGTTCGTTCTTATCAAATTCACGACCGTGGAAGATCCGTTCCTGGTTTTTATCATAACTATTCCCTCCGCCATAATTTCGGTGGTTTATGGAATTCGCATGGAAAACCGGGTTACTGCTCCAACCCTTATAGACAATATCAACAAGTGGCTTTGGACAGGTTTCGGAATTACGTGCTTCATTTTTGCCCTCTTCGGGAACCGAATTGGCTGGCAGATAAACCCGGTGATTATCACCATGTGCGCTGCTCCTACTTTCGTGTCCGGAATAATGCTTCGATTTAAGCCATTGATGTATGGAGGTATTGCCTTTTGGGTGCTTGGTATTGTCTCCTTTCTGGTTCCCATGGAAATGCAGTTCTTGCTAGCATCTGTAGCTGTCACGCTTGGATATCTTGTGCCCGGTTATATGCTCAAAAAATCTGAAGCATGACACCATTCAAAGAACTCGATCCATTACTTCACTCCCAGCTTCGGCTTGCCTTAATGTCGCTCCTTCTTAGCCTGGAGTCCGCTGAGTTTACTTTCCTTAAGGAAAAAACCAACTCTACCGCCGGCAACCTGAGTGTGCAAATCGATAAGCTTTCCCAGGCAGGATATATTGAAGTGATAAAATCCTTTCGGGGAAAGAAACCCTTAACAACTTGCAAAATCACAAAGAAAGGAATGAAAGCCTTCGAGCAATACGTGGAGGTGCTGAAACAATATATCAAATAGCTATTTTTTTGAACATATAGTTTACATTATAAACTGGTTTATCAAAATGAAACTTAACAAATCGATTACCTTGCTAGCAGGCCTGATTACAGCCTTGATCATCCTATTCCTGATTGCCATAAATCCCAGCTTGAAATGAACCTGGCAAAACTTGATGGTGGTGATTGAACCGTTCAATATCCAAACCTATTTTATTTGAATACCAGGCATGCACCGAAGCGATCAACCATAAGTTTTTGTAGCTTCGCCAGCGATTTGCCCATTATGAAATTGTACGACCAACACCCTATCCATCTCACTAATTCGTTAAGCGGAAAAAAAGAACGATTTACACCTATCACAGAAGGATTTGTGGGCATGTATGTGTGTGGACCCACGGTATACAACAAGGTTCACCTGGGTAACAGCCGTACCTTTCTTTCCTTCGATATTATTACACGCTATTTGCGCTTCCTTGAGTACAAGGTCCGCTATGTTCGTAACATTACCGACGTAGGGCATCTGGAAAATGATGCGGATGACGGTGAGGATAAGATCGGAAAAAAAGCCAGGCTCGAGCAGCTGGAGCCTATGGAAATAGTGAAGCGCTACACGGAAGATTTTCATTCAGTCATGAGGCAGTTTAACATTCTTCCTCCCAATATCGAACCAACTGCCACCGGTCACATTGTTGAACAGATTCAAATCACCCAAAAGCTAATCGACCTTGGTATGGCCTACGTGGTGAATGGCTCAGTCTATTTTGATGTCAAAAAATATGACCAGTCCAGTCACTACGGCATCCTTTCGGGACGGAATATCGAAGAGTTGATGGACAGTGGACGCGAATTGGACAGCCAAGATGAAAAAAGAGAGAAGATTGATTTCTCCCTATGGAAAAAAGCTTCCCCTTCTCATATCATGCGGTGGCCCTCACCCTGGGGCGAAGGTTTTCCTGGCTGGCATATTGAATGCACTGTCATGAGCACAAAATATCTGGGTGAGACATTTGATATTCATGGCGGTGGCATGGACCTTAAATTTCCTCACCATGAATGCGAAATTGCGCAGGCCACTGGTGCCAACGGAAAATCACCCGTGCGTTATTGGATACATGCCAACATGCTCACGGTAAAGGGGCAAAAGATGAGCAAGTCCCTCGGTAATTCATTCTTACCTTCCGAATTATTTACCGGTAATCACGCGATGCTTGAAAAAGGATTTTCTCCAATGACTGTAAGGTTTTTCATGCTGCAATGCCACTACTCAAGCACACTCGATTTTTCGAACGAGGCATTGCTCGCCGCAGAGAAAGGGTATAAAAAACTGAGTGCTTCATTGGCCGTCATCAAATCAATGGTACCGATGGAACCCACAAATGTTGATAAGGAAATAAGTCAGCATCTTGAATCATTGGTTGCTTCCTGCTATCAGAATATGAGTGATGATTTTAATACCGCTAAGACACTGGCCGTCTTATTTGAAATGTCATCCAGGATCAATGATTTCAAGTCAGGCAATGTTCCACTTTCTAAAATTGAGCCCGTCGCCTTTGATCATTTTAAGAAAACATTCATCGCTTTTATGGAAGATGCTCTGGGATTTAGAGATGAATCTTTGCAAAATGATCAACTTCTTGATGGATCGATCCGGGTATTAATTGAGTTGAGAAAGAAAGCTCGCACAGACCGTAACTTCTCACTGTCTGACAAAATCAGGGATGATCTGAAGAATATTGGTGTGCAACTGAAAGATGGAAAAGATGGAGAGATAACCTATTCAGTAGAGTGATACCGGTTTCTGGCAAACCGTGTTAAGATTCAGAATCCATTGCTTGGCAAATCGGTAGTCAGTAGTCGATAACTCAACAACAAGCAGCAAGCAACAGTATCACTCTCATGTTTAAGAAGATTTTCATATTCCCGATCAGGATTTATCAAGCTACCCTATCCCCTCTCCTTGGAGCTCATTGCCGCCACATACCCTCCTGTTCAC
>JAYWDR010000573.1:0-8224 GCA_043779735.1 Cyclobacteriaceae bacterium
GAGTCTCTGATGTGGCCAGGGTTTCAAAAAGTAGCGAAGAAGTATTGGCGCACAGGACTTGGAGAAATTTACAAGTCATTTTCGAAGGCGGCCTTTACACACGCGTTGCAAAAATTAATCCCTGAAATTCAGAAAAGTGATTTAGTTACGGGGGGTGCAGGCGTGCGTGCCCAGGCATGCGATCGGGAAGGAGGTTTGGTGGACGACTTCCTAATTCTCGAGGCCAAACATGCCATCAACGTTTGCAACGCACCTTCGCCAGCAGCGACTTCTTCGCTGGCGATTGGCGAGTCAGTGGCCAGTCTGGCAATGAAGAGGATTAGTTAGAAAGGAATAGGTCGTGAATCAGAAGTCAAAAGCTAATGACCAAAAGTCAACCTCCCCTCCACGCCCAGACTCAGGTCACCCATTGAAGTGTTTCTGCTTGAAGCGGATTCTTGAACTCAGAGCCCTGCTCTTGTGATGCCTTCCACTGTCTTTTTAATTCATAATACCACCGCGCCTGCGCATCCGGTTCACCGATGAGCATCAGTGCGGGATCGTTTTCCAACCCTCTCGCCAGCTTTTGGAATACTCCCACATCTTGACCTATAAATGTTTTGCCAAGTCCTTTCAGCGGCCACCAGAGCCACCTTGTAATGGCTAGTGACGAGTAGAAGAAGTGATTGAGTTCAGTAGAGTTATCATCCACCGGCGTGAGGGTAGTAATAGAAATGATTTTATGTTTCTGGCCAATGGAGATGTGCTCTAACCGGTTGCCCGGTAGATCAAAAAATATTTCTGTAGAAACATCTCCTTGCAGCGCCTTGTAACCCTTTGAGTTCGCGGAAGGAGCATGACGCACCATTTTAAAGCCTCGGGGTGTGGGTTCAAAACTCTTGATCTTAAGTTTTAATGATTTGGCCGATCGCCAGTACCACGACTGATGTACAAAGGTGACATGCGCCGGGTCAATGAGGCCAATGACCGAATGGTCTATGTTGGTCGGCAATACTATAGATTCTACGTGTAGCAATTTTTGATTTGCCGGCAAATGCAGATCTGGTATTGGTTCCTTGGGTTCCACACTCGCAGAAATCGTATCCGGGATAAATACCCAAATAGTATTATTAACTTCTGCGACAGGAAATTTATAAGCCCTTATCTTACCGATATCGGCTTTCGAAGCAGGTGGCAGCGCAGGAATATTTTTACAAACACCTTGGGCATCAAATTCCCAACCATGGTAGCAGCACTGAATATTTCCACTCTTGAGCACATGTCCGCTTGAAAGCGGCACCCCACGATGTGGACAATTGTCCTTCAGTGCATAGGCTTTGCCAGCCAGATCACGTCCAAATACGATACGCTCATTGGCAATCTGGCGGTGAATCAATTTGCCTCCTTTTAGTACATCTCCCGGCAATGCGAGGTACCACAGGTTTTTAAGAAAAAGATCTTTGTTGTCCGGCATGTTTGAATTCTATAGACGTGCAAGTTTACCAATTTTTTGACAGGACCGCTTAGCCAAGCGAAAAACTTCCTGGTACGCATGAAAGGCAACATCAACAAATTATCACAAAGAAAGATGAAAAACACACTGAGGAGAAACTATTGCTTAACCGCAGTAACCTCAATCTCAACCATATAGTCAGTGGCTATCAAGCCGCTGACTTCGACCATAGAAGTGGCTGGCTTGATGGTGTTGAAAAATTCACCATGTGCTCTCCCAACTTTTTCCCATTGGCTTATGTCCGTTACGTACATGCGTGTACGAACTACGTCTTTCAACGAAAATCCAGCTTGAGTCAGCACTTTTTCAATCTTTTTAAGAATGAATTTGGTTTGGGCATAGATGTCCTCTTTCCCTACCACTCCCTCCTCATCCAGGGCCACGGTACCTGATATTTCAAGGGTATTACCAAATTGAACTGCCCGGCTATAGCCCACGATATCCTCCCATTTCGCTCCGGATGAAAAGTTCTTACGCTGTGTCATATTTTGCTTCTGTTTATTCCTAGGGGCTCGCGATTCCAATTCAACGAGAATACTCAATCAATAAAATTCACACAAATATCAATACTTATTGTTCTAATTTGCAGGGCCATTAAGATCCACTTACATGAAAGAGATCACCGTACAAGAATTAAAGCAAATGAAAGACAATCATGCCATTTTTCAGCTGATTGACGTACGTGAGCCACATGAATATGACATCTGTAACCTTGACGGTGAGCTAATCCCTCAGGCAGAAATACCTCATCACATTGATAAAATCGACAAAGACAAGAAGGTGGTTATTCACTGCCGTAGTGGGTCCCGAAGTGGGAATATGATACAGTGGCTTGAGAAAAATCACGGCTTTACGAATCTCTACAATCTCAAAGGCGGCGTGAAGGCATGGTCCATGGAGATTGATCCTAGCATGCCAACCTATTAAGCACATCCTCATTCCGAGTCAATGGAAATTAATAACTTAACACAGGTTAAACTGATAGTAAAAAAGCAGGCCCCCCGCATACTAGAACGGGAAAGCCTGCCAACTTAAACCTGAGGAAAATTTTGTTGTCTAGTAACCTTGGACTCTGTTAATAAGCAAGTCTTTTTTTACTAACCTATCTTCTGGAAATAGAATTGCGAGTCGTGAGACTTTTATCATCAATTCGCTCGAATTTCTTGCCTCGAACTTTAGTCGGAGATTCTTTCTATGACTTTCAACAGTGTGATAACTGATGGCAAGTGTGCCTGCGATCTCCTTTGTTGACAATCCCTGGGCCACGAGACTCAACACTTCTTTTTCTTTGGGCGTTATGTAACTCATTGGTAAAATAGTTTGTCCTTCTACATATCTCCAACACCAGGAGTAGTTTTGCTTTCAGCCGCCTTGGAAGCCAACTCCAACACCTGCACGGCATTTCGGCGACTCCAATGGTTGGCACCCATTAAGAACTCAATATCATCAGCACTGTAAAGGCGATTTGATTTCAATGCCTTTACCTCACTGACCTTCACCTGTTCTCTTGTTCCTCTCTCGCTTACGGATTGAGAAGCTACGATCACCGCCATTGTCGCGATAACAAATCCTGCAGTTAGTATAGTGTGCTTTTTCATGTCCTTAGTTGTTTGCTTGTCTGATCTTAATGTTTACAACAGGATACCGTAACCGGATGAGGAGGTTTTTATTTGGAATCCTGTTAGGCATAATGAGCATCGGATAATCCACTATCCAAGGCTTTGAATAACAAGCCCTTAAGGTCATTTCATTCACTAAATCATTAACCACGTCTTGACAGGTGCCGGATCATCGGTCTTCGATTGACATGACATCAATGACACGCCCATCTTGCTAAATTTCGCTACATTTACTTAGGTGGAGCATTATTTGCTCAGGGTGGTTACAGGAGGTGGGTTACAACATTAACCTCGACACCAATGCGCGAAACCGTGATTATAGAGGAGATCAAGAACGGGAATAAAAAGGAGCTGGCCGACATCTACACGGCACATCGCAATGAATTCGTGAGTTGGGCTACCAGCCATTACCAGTGCACCAGGGATGAAGCCCGCGATGTGTATCAGGCTTCCATCATTACCTTCTACGACAACATCATGCGTGAAAAGCTGCAACAGCTCAATGGCAGTATTAAAACCTATCTATTTGCGATTGGCAAAAATAAAATCCTGGAACTTCGAAGGGCCGACAAGAAGTTTGACCTTACCATCAATGTACAGGATTTTGATCTCGAAGATAAGCCCGATACGGAACAACAACAGAAGGAAAAGCACTTAGAAATTGTACAGCAGTGCCTTGAGAAATTGGGGGAACCCTGTCGCACCATGCTTGAGTTATATTATTACCATGAGACTGGACTTGACACGCTGGCCAATATGCTCCATTACAAAAACAGCGACACGGTCAAGAACCTGAAGAGCCGCTGCCTGATGAGATTGCGCGTTATGGTTACAGAACAGATAAATAAACACTAATGCCAGGGAAAAATGAAAGACTACAACGACGATATTAACCTGATAGAAAAATTCCTGGGAGGAAAGATGACAGACGAAGAGAAAAAGGCGTTCGCCGAAAAGCGGCTGAAAGACCAGGAGCTCAATTTGATGCTCCATGACATGGATCTGCTTGTAGAAGGCATTAAGCTGTCTGCGACCAAGACCTCAAAAGAAGAAAAACAACAGCGCCTGAAGTTCTTCGACGAAATCATGAAAATGGAAGAGCGGGCGTCAGAAGAGGAAAAATCTGCTCCGCGCCATGCGAAAATCGTTCCTATCTACCGCAAGGCTTCCGTGCTGGCCATCGCGGCCAGTGTAGTGTTGGTGATGACCGTGGGTATCTATTCCGTGCAAAACAGAGCACCACTCAATGAAAGGCTTTATACCGCCTACTTTGAACCCTTTGACGCGCCTGGCATCGGTCTTACCAGAGGTAACAGTGAAGTGAGTCTAAAGTCGAAAGCCTACCAGGCCTATGACAACGGCAATTTCGAGCTGGCCACTAGTCTGTTTGAAAAGGTAGTCGCTGAAGATATAGATATAGCCAGTGTAGACTTATGCCTAGGCAACGCGTATTTGATCCAAGGAAAAACTGACAAAGCCGAAGAGAGATTTACCCATGTACTTACGAAGCACAATGAACTCATTACCCAGGCTAAGTGGTACCTGGCCCTCACCTACCTGAAACAAAGCAGGTTAGAAAAGGCCAAAGCTACCCTGTGGGAGAACAGCAAGAGCAGCACGTATGGTGAGAAGGCACAGAAACTTTTGAAGGAACTCGATTAACCTTCCAAGTAAATAATGGCCCTCACGAAGACTTCTTCGTCAATCGGAGACAATACCTTATTGCTTAGCCTCTTTTTCGGTTGATTCTACCTTTTTTTTATTGGTCCACAACAAACTTCCTGCTACTAAGCTAAGAATGCTTACTATAGTTGACGGCACCAAGGTAGGGATTGCTGTTTCAAACATGAATTCAAAAAATATCCAGGTCAAAAACCCAGCGACCATTGACAAAATCGCTCCTGTAGCGTTGGCTTTCTTCCAGTATATGCCGAAAACTAGTGCAGCAAAGAGAGTAACCAGGCTTAACACAGAAGATTCTCCTACCAGTTCGTAAATATTTGAACGAAGGCATGCCATTAAAGTTGCTGTGATACTGAAAAGGAGGACGGAAACACGCGTCAGCAACAGCATCTGCTTGTCCGACAACTTCTCTTTCCACAATGGCCGCACCAGATTCTCAGAAAAAATGGCGGCTGGCGCCAGCATAGCTGAACTGGTGGTGCTCATGATGGCAGAGAGAAGGGAACCGAAAAATAACACTTGAACGCCCAGTCCGGTGTGCTGCAACACCATGTTGGGCAGTGTGAGTTGTGTGTCGCCCTGAATCTGATTTGGATACAGATGCTTGGTACATACGCTGATGAACAAGGGCAGCATAGCTACCGTAAGATAAAGGATGGCGGCATAGTAACATGAACGCACAGCAGTATTGGCTGAGTTGGAAGACATGGATCTCTGAAAAACATCCTGAGAAGGAATTGAACCCAAGCCCAATACGGACCAGGCAGCTACATACGAAGTAACCTCCCGCCAATTGCCTTTTGGAAAGAAACGTAAGCTTTCAGGATGGACTTCCCTTAACACGGTAGCAACTCCTCCAGCCTTCTGACTCAGAACGATAGCAAGAGCCGCGAGTCCAACGATGATGATAATACTTTGAATAAAATCCGTGATAGAGATGGCCCACATCCCACCCACATAAGTGTAAAACGTCACCACCAATGCGCTGATGACAACGCCTTGCCAAACAGGCAGCCCAGTGACCACATGTAGGATCAGCCCCATGGCGACAAGTTGTGCAGCGATATACCCAACATAAGGAGGCGCCAGAAATATGCTGGCCATCAATTCTGTTCGGCGGCCATAACGTATCTTAAAAAAATCCCCCAGCGTCAGCAAATTCATGTTGTACAATTTGCGGGCAAAGAATAGCCCGAAAAGCACTAGGCAAAGAGCTGCTCCAAAGGGATCTTCGATGACAGCGAACAACCCACCCTTCAAGAATTCAGAGGAGGCCCCAAATACCGTTTCTGATCCGAACCAGGTTGCAAATAAGGCAGAAGAGCTGAGCAGTAGCGGAAGGCTACGACCTGCCAGCATGAAGTCGCCAGAAGTCTTGACCCTGCGCGACGCCCAATATCCAATGAGAACAGTGAGGGTGAGATAGACAATGATGGAGGCGAGGAGCAACTAGTATTGTTTCGACAAAATAAATGATTTTCCCGCTTACGGTAAGCCACCCGATTGGAGTAATGTTACTTCTGCTTCTTAAGTTGAAAAGTTCTTGTAATATTGAATCCAAGATGGATGCCTCCATTGAAAAAATTGTCGGAGGTCTCCGTCAGGTAGGCTCTTTCCGTAAGCCCCCGTGAATTTGTCATTACCAGTTGAAATACATGTCCGCCAGTTTCAATATCAATACCAAAGCCTAAGGGATTATAGTAAGGATTGCCACTCGGCACATCGAAACGATAATAATATTCTGTAGTGAGCGCAACGCTTCTGGATACCTTGAAACGGCCACCAAATCCCAGTGCCATTTGATTATTCTTTTCTATGGTCTTGTCCACAGTATTCTTGTGCACCAAACTTGGCATCAGCTGCAAAGAAAGATTTGAGGATATTTTCCTGGCAATCAGTACTTGACTAGTATAGGACAACCTGTCTTGCAATTGGATATCATACGTGGCATCTTCTTTTTTGGGGGAAGTTCTTACGGCCGCAATGCCAAATGCGGTAACCGTGAAAGGCATATTGACGACACCCGAACTCTGCCTCGCAATTTTGTACCGGATATAGGTATCGATAGTCTTATCTACTGCGTTGCGGCCAAAACCAACACCCATGCGATCTGTGAGACCGTATTCAAGGCCCAGTCTGGTATATGCCTGGTCAAGACCGAAAAGTTCATAGATGCCACCGTTGACGGGGCCAAAGCGATGGGCGAATATAAATTCCAAGGCGCCCTTCCCTTTTGTTTCAACTGTTTGCCCATTAATGAGTCTGGTGCCTTTAAAAGTTGCGAATGTATACTCTGTGGTTGGCTTCGACTCCTTTGCCAAGTCACCTAACAGATCTCCTTGCGCATTCGTTACCAGCGGCAAAAGGATAAAAAAAAAGATAGCGTTATTTATTTTCATATGGCTTAAATGTAAAATCTATGGATACTTCAACTTGTTCAGCAATGTTTTGCCACATTAACCGCGGAAGAGCAATGGAATAGTCTTCAAGCTTCACCAGGAATTTGGACTTCATCATAATTTTGTTTTTAGATATCTCAATTGTACCCGGTGCTTCAATTTCTTTTGTAACACCGTGCAGTGTTAGTTTCCCAGCCGCTTTTGCCACTTGTGGTCCACTGCCAGTCATATCATAACCACTGATCTTACCTTGAAAAGTGGCCTTTGGAAATTTTTCCGTTTCCATATATTTCTCATTGAAATGTTCCTGCATTAATGACTTCACGAATTTGAAGTCTTTGACAGAAATTGAAAAGGCCACTTCTCCCGTTTCCACAATAAAAATACTTGCGGCACTCTGATTTGCAGCGGTAATATCCTCGATTGTGGCCTTAGAGAAAAATGATACTGATGATTTCTCGACTACAAATTTCTGTCCATGGGCCGTGAGCGTACAAAGCAATACAACCGCTAAAATGCATTTTCTCCTCATACAGTATCAATTATTTAGTGCGCCATCATCGACCCAACAAGCAATCTGCTTAATTTCAGCGTCAGTGAGTGTAGGCCCACTGCCAATAGGCATACTTCGGTTAGATGTTCTGGATTTTATAACACTTGCATTTGCCTTAACATCAGAATAGATGGTCCAATCCCTGCCGCTGGAACCTGCACCATGGCATCCGCTGAAATTACAAGTTGCCGTGAAAATAGGCGCTATCACTGCGCTGTAGCTGATACTAGTGTTACCTCTGCCAACCGATACAATCAGCACCCGTTGACAATCGACACCATCTTTGACGATGAGAGTATGGTTCCCATTTTTTTGATTTAAGAATGTTGTTGCTGATCCAAAAATGCCATTGTCAATCTTAATCTGATACGGAGGCGTGCCTCCTGTAGCTGTCACGATAATGCTACCATTGTCCGTAAAACATTGGTCATCAATGGTGGTTAAGGCTGTCAAGGCCAACGTAGAATTAGCTGAGCCA